>JAIESE010000004.1 GCA_019746225.1 Alphaproteobacteria bacterium
CACCCTGACGGCACATTCACGACAGTTCATGAAAGCTGATTGGCCATTCGGTTGTCGCCAATATATACCTAGAAGGGGATGAGGATTTGCCTCAATGAAGCCCAGCATATCTTCGGTTTCCAAAGCAGCTTTCTTGCCAGGTTCCAGGTTTGAGAAGACGTACGGCCATGCAAAACACTGGCGTGTAAAATCCTTCAGGTTCTCGCGGATAAGAGGATCTCTTATTGATAACGTATGGGCGGCTTGGATCAACTTGGCTCCAAACATCGGCCCCACTCTTGAGAACCGTTCCATGTCACTTGAGGTGAATATGGTCTCAATATGCTCCGTCAGAAACTCGCTAATCGTGCTGGATAGGCTGGCCACGGCAGCGATGCCCAACGGGATGTTATCAACCTTGCTGTATTTGAAATTCAGGTCCACTTTGTCGATTATATTGACGGAGGCTTTGGGACCATAAAACAAAGCAACCAGGAGAAAGGTGGGTAATATCCACTCCTTAAAGAATATGGGCAACGAACCACCTGGAACTGACCTGACTCCGGTATAGAGCAAAGCAATGCCGATTGTTAAGGTGCCGACGGATGTAAAGTAAGGATTATCACTTGCAAAGATCAAGCTGATGCCATTAAAAATGGTCCAGAGAATCTTGCCACCGCCATAAATATAAACTGCATAATCCATGACCTCTCCTTAACTGTTCTTGGCAACTATGGCTTGTTCTATGGCTTGTATGGTTTGATTTAAGGTGTTGATGGAACCGCTGTTGGCGCCAATCAATAGGGACTGAACACGTGAGCGTGAGCTTTGCAAATTCTTCTTGAAACTCTCAATCGCCGTATCTTCCAACTGAATCTTTTGCAAGGCATCTACGGCCTCAAGGACCTCACTCATCACCCGATCAAATTGCGTGAGGATGACATTGGCTGCTATATATTCCGCCGCGTCCTGCATGAGGAAAGGCGTGCCAGCGGCCACACTTACCTGGATGTAACGATAGACAGGAACATTGACGGCATCGTTGAGGAATGCAATATCCTCGGCTGTGATCGATTCTTTGGAAATATATTTGACCCGCAACTCTGAGATTTTATAGATGACCTTGGCCTTCATCGTCGTTCGGGGCTGCGCGCTGCTATCTTGGATCGTGATTTGAGTAAGGCGAGGTGATAGACACTTTTGATCTTCATCACAGGTGAGCTGAGACGTCGTTCCTCCTTTCAGGTAAGCCGCAATGAAATCCTTCTGATCAGCCTTGGGTTCGATGACTTTTAGACGAATGGCATCGCCCTCTCTTTTGGAAATCAACGTCCCCGTCACGGACATGATAAAAGAGGCCAGCTCCTTCGGGGGTCGACCGTCGACTTCTTTCGAATACTCCGGCATCTTTTTAAGGACGTGCCACACAAGGTTATACTCGCCCATCATCAGGTCTTTGTACTTGCCTTGCGCATGTTTGACGTTTGATTGAACAGAATTAGGCTTCTCACAATGTTGACGTGCACCGAACCAATCTTCACCGCCACTGCGGCGCTCATTCATACAGATTTGCTCACTCGCCGCCGTTCCTCTCGGCCAAAGACCCCCGACGATCTTCTGACTTGCTTGGCAGGAATTCAGCATCATATTATTCATGTCTTGTACGGATTTGCGCAGCTGAGATAATAGATTCTCAACTTGAGGAGCCATGGTCTTCATGGCCAATTGAAGGCCATAAGTCGGGACACCTGTTCCGATCTGGCGAAGAAGCTGTGAGAGCTGCTCCCCTTGCAAAAAGGAAAACGATCCAAAATATAAATCGAGATTATTACAGCCCGTTCCCAACTGAGGCAGGCTGATGTTGATAGGCTGAACCACACTATTGTTTTGGCGTAAGACATAGCCGCCGCCTGTGTAATATCCGGCCGCCTGATCCTGAAACGCCCCCGGTGTTGTTTTATTTACTTGCCCTCCCAAGCTTTTAAAGAATTTGTCCAAAGCACTGGCTTGAGTGGCAGTTGGGAGACAACTTAAAATAAGAATGACCAAGACGCTTATAATTTTTCTAACCATGTGGAGCCTCCTCTAGAAATCGAATGATGACTTTAAAATTTTCTCGAAGCTGGGAGAGGCTCACAAGACCACGAGCGAGAGGAATAACTTGACGAGACTGTGGATTCACTAGAAATAACGAGGGATAAATGCCTTCTGGATTGAGGACGGCAATCGTTCCGTTATCAGCCTCCGCATCCGGAAATAACTCAAGCGCTTTCCCATCAGCTGAGATTGCTTTGACATCAAATCCATAAAGATTCATCAGGTCTTTAATAATGGGAGCAAATTCATGGCAGAAGGGGCAATCCTCTTTAAAGATAAAAAAGAGTCCATAGGTTTTGGCCAAGCTCCTTATTTTCTGATCAAGCTGTCGATCAAACTGCACTTGATAAACCTTTCGATGTTGAGGACTTGGTTGATCGGAGCTGCGAAAGTTCTGGCTTGTAAGAAGGGAGGCAAGCATCCAATATTTTTCAAACTCAGTCGCGCGATTCATGATGGCATTCTGGGCTTGTTGCATCACTTGAACATTATCTAATGTGGGTTCCAAAATTGCTTTGGCTTGAATCTCTTCAAAGTTCTTGCGTAAAACCTCCATTCTTCCTGAATAGGTGAGTACCTTTGATGTGGTATCTTTTTTGTTCTCTTTCTTCATAGGAAGCAGAGTTTTCTTATACCAGAGCCACCCTTTTTGCTCTCCTTTGTACCAACTTGAATGGGCTGGAAAGATGAGAAAAATCGACATGAAAAGCATTGATTTAATAATCCCCATGGCCACGCCCCTGTGTTGTTTGTGACTTGGTTATATGACTCGTCTTATCCTTCATAGATCGCTGTATACCTTGGGTGATCTTCTGAACATCTGGAACTTTTGTGCTAGCTGCAATATCTTGAAAAAGATCAGAGAAGTTCACTTTCGAGAAATCTATCTTGGACAGTTGTTCTGGGGTCAAACCCTGACATTGGGGTTGTTGGGGGGATCCAAAACCGAGCCCCAATTGTCCTTTTCCTTGTTCCTGAATAATCTTGGCAAGCTTGCTGGTATAGCAACAAAAGGTCGTCTTCTTTCGGATGCATTGCCCGGCGAGTTTTTCTGCACAATAAGTTCCAACCAACACACACCGATTTTTGTCCCGTAATTCTCGAAGTTCCTTTTCTTCAGCATCACAACTCGCCAAGTGCAGTGACACGCCCCAGCCTTTGCCCGAGCCGCAACAATCTCGAAAATCTAAGCAATTGCGCGTACACCTTCGATCAGACCCTTTGAATATGGTCGAGAAGTTCCTCAAATCATTCTGCGCTTCTTTGAGCACCGACATCTGACTCAAAACTTCGAACAAATCTTGATTGGGCTTATAAGTGGTATCGGTACAATCTCCACTCAAACAAAACGGATTCTTATTGTTGGAAGATTTATAAGATTTGAGGGCTCTTTTACCAGCAGGGCAGCGGAAAGTTTGTTCCCAAAGAACACAGGTGTTAGCAACCCTTTCTTTGCAAACGGAATTGGTCTGATAACAGCCCTTTTCGCGCAAACCCACGCAAGATTTAGATGAGGCCTTGAAACATGCATATTGATAATGTTCTTCAAAATGATCGCGGGTAATAGGCTCGCCTTTAATGACTCGAGTTTCATTCTGAGGACTTCTCGTGGCTTTTACATAGCGGCAAAGCCCTCTATCAACGTGATCTTCAAGAGTTTTACATCCATCAATCCATTTTTCCTTAATAACTTTCACCTTTTTTGGGGTCACATCTACCCGAGTTGCGCATCCTCCGCAATACTCTGTCCAATGACTGTAGTGCATACTCCATCCTCTTCGTTCCTTTCTTGCATGTCCTGGACAGTAGGTAACATTGGTTTTCACTTCTGATGTGATCTTAAGAACGATCTTTAAGTGCTTTGAACAGTTTTGTTGATACTCATCACCACCCTCCACACATGTTTTGGTTTCTTCAGAACTGATCTCTTTTCTAGGAATTTCCTTGAGGTTATCATTAAGTGTTTTTTGAGGATCCGCTATGGCTTGGTTGGCCACTACCATAAGGGGGTCTTTTTGAGAATCGATGACATAGTTTGGTCGGGCGGCATAAGTTTCCACAATAAGATTGCCGGCCTCGTTGTTGTACATGGCTTGTCGAGATTTGCTTCCAAGATCATGGCCCTTGATTTTTGATTGAGGAAGGTCTTTTCCTTCATATCCTAGAATAACACTAGGATTTTGAGGTTTGGGGATTGCGTGGCTTTGAGCCCAAGAGCTGCCTTGGTCAAAGGACTTGTTCATGGCTTCAATTTTGGAGATCGTTGATAGAATCACCCCCAGTATTATGAAGGACATCTTCATGATTCACCCCCTTTACCCAGAAGGGTTTGATACAGGCTCTGTGCTTCGCTCTTTAATTCTCCTTTTTTCTGAAACTGATCCAAGGCTTCAAATAGAGATATATGTCCTGCAACTCGATCCGTAACGTTCTTGTTGTGAAGAATAAAAGTCGGAACGACAGTGACTGTATAATCGTCGAACTTTGGGGGATCAATCTCAGCAGCAACACCTAAATCCTTCATGTAACTTTGTGTCTTTGAAAACGTTCCTCCCACTAAACCTCGAAACAAGATGTGCGCCCCAATCTTTTTGGCTTGTTGACCTAAGACTTTGATGGATTCTTGTGGCATACTTGAAGAGACGAAGATGTACAGTTGAGCAAATGACTTCTTCTCTTTCAGAGATTTAAGATTCATCCCACATTTTCCTGGCGTTTCCTCAGAGTGTGTACTTGTACAAGCCTTTCGAGTTGGACCCTTAAGGGAATGGATCAGAGCTTTCGCATCAATCGCCCCAAATTTGGAAGCTTGTTCGGCTTGATTGATTAATGTTTGAGCTTCCTCTTCAGCACCAAGAGTGCCAAGAATCATACCCAAAAACATTATAATAATTCGTTGTTTCATAAGCTTCTCCAACAAATATAACTAACCGAGACAACAATCTCTTTTGCGCCAAACCAAATACCCAAAATCCGAGCCTTTATAGGGAAATTCCTTTCCTCCTTGCCAAAACACTTCCGTGTGACCCAAGGGATAACAATTGGACGTGGTTGGAATTGGGTAGGTCATCTGAAGGCGATATTGGCTCTTCTTAATGATTGGCATGGGGTATTTGGCACATAGACCTTGCTTGCCGTAAGTCCCCCAGAGGAGTCCCTCTCGGTGAAGTTTGGCCATAAATCGGCCTGCAATGAGGAGACTGGCTTGAACCCCTCCAGCATGATCGCTAAGCGTTCCTGTAAACGGATAAAGTCCACCTTGACATCCAGAACACCAAAATAAGGAATCGAGAGGCAAGTTGGTAGAAGAAGCCACGCAGTCAGCGGCACACGCGGCTTGGGCAAGAACATTGCCGAACAAGACGGCTTCAGGGTTCAGGATGAAAGACTTCTCATCATCGTTCCATAAGGGGTCCAGCTCCGTTAAGTAGGTCAGGTCAATGGAGGTATTTTCAAGACAAATAAAATCCATCAAGACTTCGAGCCAATACATGATCGGGTATACATACCAATGCACTTGGTAGAAACTGTGATGAAGCCCGGTGTGCCCATCTTCCTCCACATCCCCCCGATAGCTAACGCCTGAGCGCGCCACCTGCATCCCGCCCATGTTCACTAGGCAATAGGGCGTTCGAGTCACATCCACCATTCTGACCGGTTCCCAAAACCCCACTGGAATTCCAGGAACTGGAAGGTTTAAGGGAGGTCTATTGCACACACAGATAGGCGATCGGGGCACGGGAGGGCTCGCATTGCCCCTCACAACATCCATACCCATAATGGTTAAGGGAAACACGCATTTCCAGCAGATGTCTGTGATGGGATTGACAAAGCGGCCCACGCAGGTAGAATTTGTTGGGGTAATACCTAAGAAAAAAGCCATGTAACAAAAAAAGAACTTGTTTAACACGTTGAACATCCTGTATAGTATAATGTAACACCTTGTTGAATGGAGACTGAAAATGACTGGCGTACGTTTTGATGTAGATACGGAGACCCGCTTAAATGCACTGGCGGCCCAAACGCATCGTTCAAAGAGTTATTATTTAAAAGAAGCGATGAAGGCATACCTTGACGCTTATGAGGAAACCATTTTGGCTGTCTCGCGGTATGAAGAACAAGTTCGCAATGGGACATTAAAAACGATCCCCATGGAAAAAATAATGAAAGAACTGAACTTTGACAAATCTGACTTGGAAGATTGAGTGGACGCCCGATTCTCGAAAACAATTGCGAAAACTGGATCGACCCATTCAAAAGCGCATTTTGACATTTCTTAATGAGCGAATCCTGGATTCTAATGCACCCCGGCGAACTGGAAAGGCTTTGGCGGGGAGTTTGTCCGCTTATTGGTCTTATCGTATTGGAGACTATCGAGTTCTGGTTGATATTATAGATCATGAATTGGTCATCCTTGTAGTTCAACTGGACCACCGCCGCCAAGTTTATAATTAATCTCTCATTCACCATCTAAATAACCTTTCGTTTGCAATAGAGTTGGTTTTTCTGTAGGAATTTCTTCAATCGTAAGTACCTTGTCCTTCTGGGACACGCGGGTAGGAACTTTGGAAATGCCAAGCTTCTTCACCAACACTTCTCCTTGATCAAAGAAGAATGTCCTCTTATGCTCTTTGGCTAAGAGAAGGGGGGCTCCTTGAGTGAGGACGATCTTACCCTCCTGATTTAATGCCCAAGAGACTTGAGAGCTATCATCTCCATCAATCAGAAGCAGTGGTTTTCCAAATGAGTGATAATCGAGAGGGTTATATTTGGTTCCAGCTGTGGCGATCAGATTGCCCTCATGATCTTTGATGTCTTTATCCAACACGAATGAGGGATCATATTCTCTTGATTGATTAGTGGTCGCTTTTTGGAAACCCTCAACGGGTCTTGGGCGATCAATAGATTGGCAGACTCTCTCCTGGAGTTCTTTTTGGTAATCCGATAGCTTGCCGGAAGCTTGTAATTCCTGAAGATTTTCTTCAATGACCTTTAATAAGCTTTTCTCAACAATCTCAAAACTTGTTCCAATGACGCCCAAGTCCTTTGCGCTGCAGGGGAGAACACAAACAATGAAGAGGATGTGATTAAGTTTCATGAGAATCCTCCTTTTCATTGGCCGCGACGCCTCGGTTGCTATTTTGTCTTTCAATGACAGTTTCAATAGCTTCTTCGATAGAGGCGCCGCGTTGGATATGACTCTCAATGGCTTGGTATTCTTCGGCATTGGTTGAGTAAAGAAGGCGACTAAACGGGTCGAGGCGGAGTCGCCCCACAATTCCATTGATGCCAGGTCCAAATATCGCTGCCTCAGAATAATGGGGCGGACTGGAATGAATGGATCGCAAAAGGGCTTCTTTGTATTCATTGTCTACAAACCCTTGAAGTTGATCATGATGTTTCAGAGACGTGATGACATCGCCCTCTTGATAGAGAATGCATTTCCAGGCAGAGCAGTTAAAAGCCTCCGTGGCCCCTGGAGATTCTTCTTTGAAGTAATCGGTCAAATGTTGGGTTCCCAACACAATCGAGCCTTTGTACTTTCGGGATGTACGACTCGCTTCGGAAATAAAGTCTCCTGTATTTTTGCCACTGAGCAGTTTCCAAGCTTCATCAATGATTATGAGAAATGGTGTTACCCGATCTCCCTTGGCCATTTCTTGGTTGATTTGAATGATGAGCATTTGAACGACCACAGCCATGAGGCTTGGATAATTGCGCAGATGATCAGTTTCTATGACAACGAGCTTTTCCTTGAAGCTTGTATTAGCTGCCTCATTAAAGAAGTGCCCATAAGAGCCGTGAGAGGAAAAAGCATATAGAGTTTGACAAAGATTTTTAGCAACCGTTTGCTCATGGTTCTCGAGAAACTCTCTCACTGTATCAACAGAGCTTTTGGATTTGTAAGTCTCCCAAGACCAGCGTATTGCTTGTTCAATGTATGCGTTTTCTAAATCCGTTGTGCCATTCTTTGGTGCAGCCATCACTTGAAAGATTGGGCATATCATGGAGAGCATCTCTTCTCGTTGCAGAATCTCCTCAGCTTCGTTTCCTTCGGGAATATGAGTAAAGGGATTCAAGCTGATGGGATGTCGAATATCAAACTCGATGTGCTGTCCTTTGAGAATCTGGCACGTCTTCTTAAAGCTTCGCCCCAAATCCAAAACAAAGACCTTGCCCCCTACCCCCATAACTGTTGACATGAGTTCGTTCATAAAGACGGATTTGCCAGATCCACTTTGACCTGCGATGCAAACATTATAGTTATGATCGGTTTGAGCATTGGTTTCTCCCGGCAAGAAGGCTTTGCCGAATGGATTCCAAAAGAAGAGCTGCCCGCGCCTTCCCACAAGAGGCATACCGGGCGATGCTTGGCCCTTCCATTCGCCCACAACAGGAAGGAGATTCTGGGCTTCTTTGGTAACCGTCTTCTTGGCTTTGGACAAGCGTTCCAAACCCGTTGCTGCTCCATATGCCTTTTTAGAGAAATATCCCTTCTTTGAAGTTCCGATTGTCCAAGTCATTGGTAGCGAAGAGAGGAGAACAAACAAGTGATCGTATTTTGTAGGTTGAAAGGCCCAACCGGAACTGCCCCACAAAGCACGAAGGTGTTGTTCATTTTCTTGGATCTCTTCAGGTTTAGAAAAAATCGTATAGCTCAAAGACTCAATAATAACCTGTCCACCAAGTTGAAGCTCTTCAACAGTCTCTAAGCTCTCGTCATATTGTTCCCGCAAGTTCGGAACGAACTTGGACATGCCCTTCTTCAAGGAATTCTCAAGAGTTTGTCGCTTTGCATATGCTTTGGCTTTAATTTTTCCTTGGTTACTATCGACAAACAGACCAAAGTGGATTAGAAAGGGGCACGGGATCTTTTGTCGTACCTCCAAAAGATCCCCGATCATTCGATCCATATTGCCCAAAGACCAGCGTTTTGGCCAAACCTTGGGGATGTAGCTTCGGCACAACGTTTGCCCATCATTCAGCATCACCTCATTTTCTGTTGCCTTAAAATTCTTATCCAAATCAAAGATTTGCTTCTTTAATGAATCATGCTCTTGCCATTGGCTCACTTGAGGGTAGACGTCCTCATGAATGTTGAGGATCGTACCGACTTCTCGAATCAAGCCATCCGCATCAAGCGTGGTTGCTTGAATGCCCAAAGTCTCCAGAACCGCCTTCATCTCTTTTCGAATACGCATCAAACGATCTTTCTCAAACGGTTGGGTGATATGTCCTGGAACCGTATAGGAGATTAACAATCGATAATCCCGGATCAAAAAACCCTCTGGGTCATGGTAGGCTTTGGCTTTCAAAAATTCTGATCGACGCAAAGCCAGCTTTTGGAAGATGGGGTCATTTCGCAAAGATTCACTTCGGGCGTCTTTCCAATAGTCTAGATGTGGCCCAATGCAAGGACTGGCAAATAAGAGGAATTGCATCGAGGTGCCTTCAGTCAAATTCCCAGGTGTTCGAAAGAACTGAGCCATTTGTTGTTGATCCTCAAGACCCGCACCAACAATGGGATTGGCGCTTAATACAAAACCTGTTGCTCCTTCATTGTAAAAAAGCTGAGATTGGGGCTCATAGCTTTCATAAGGCAACAGATCATGCAGACGTGGAATGTTAATCCACTCTTTCATCAAGGTTTCGAGAGTTTCTGGTTTGTTTGAAGTCATTGGCACTACCTCGTCGGGGTATTAATTGAAATAACTTTGCTTATCTGATCCGGCCCATAATAAATGACCACTTGCTTCTTTTTGGATGTACAACTGCCAGTGCTACAAAGTGATTCATCCTCATCCAAATCAATTTCATGCCTATCAATCATCTTGTTGACCTTAGAAAGAGAGGCGCACCCAGCTCCTGTACCGTAAGGACAATCAAAGTGACTGGAATAGGTGGAACCGGTACAACCAACCAATGATAAGCAACCCAATAGACTGAGAGATTTTCTTAGTTTATCTGTACTCATTTAACCCTCCTGCGAATTTTGAGTAGAAGTTTCAAGGTCAGTATTAGAAGATGAAGATCCGACGACCTTCATGTCGTTATCACTTTCGGGAGTCAAGGAAACACCTGTCTTGAGAAGCACATCAACAACGCGACCACTCGCAACCAAAATAACTGGTTGCATCTGTTCTGCTCGCTTAATAGAGAATTCCGCGAGTTTATCGAGTGCGCTACCTGCACCCGATGCGGCTGCACCTTTCAGCGCTCCTTCTTTGCTCAAGGCATTGGTTTGACCGAAAGGAGTCATTGGATAGACACCAGCAGTTGCTTCAAACTTCAAGAAGTTAGCCGCAGCAGATAACAATCCAGCACCAAATGCCTCTCTTGCAACCGCCCCAGCACGATCCACAACTTGCCCTCGAATGCCTGCCAGACCATCTTCTCCAACAACCCACCCTTCAATCGCTTTTTCGATTTGAGTGCCGTTCTTATCCTTCCATGTTAGAGTTTCTAAGCGACAGCGCGCGCGCTCGCTGGAAATGTCCCCATAGCAAGCACCGATGAGAACCGCATCTCGCACCTGTCCTTTTAAACCCCCTGGGAGATTGCCATCATCAACCAATCGCAGCTTTATCGGTTCTGGATTTCCTTGTGAATTCGTTGCTGTGGAAGCTGCAACGCCCATATCCACAACGGCCTTACAATAGGTGCCGCCAGGGAGATATAAGTCCGATGATTTTAAAGAAGCGCTCGTAAGACGATGCCCGGTGAGGTGAACAATCTTTGGACCTCGTCTTTTAGGCGGCGCATTATTTGTTGATCCAGTCCCATAAGAAGCGTTCGGAATGGATGATACTGGTTGTTCCGTAGGTTGTTCAATTGACTGGCTTGCAGTTTCAGAGCCTGGGTGCTCAACGGGAGGTTGCAACTTGAATAAGTCTTCCAAAACATCCACGCGCTTTTCCAGCAATTCATTTTGTTGATGGACTTGGTGTGTTTCTTGGCGAAGGATCTCTGCCTTCTTCTCAACTCTATTGACCCAAGTTTCCCGCTCATCAACAGGGCTTAAAGGTGTAGCCATGTCTTTCCCAAGGGTGCTCATTGGTTTCTCAACAGGCTTTGTGCTCATAGAAGGTGACGCACTATCACCCCCTGACAAAAAGAGATAAAATCCTCCCGCCAGAATTGTTATGCCGGCTCCGCTTAAGAAAAGTAGCTGTTTTACCCTTAGTTTCTTTGACGCGGCATTTATGTCTCTTACGCCAGAATCTCCTGATAACCCGATCCGATCGTAGAGGCAACTTTTGAGACTTTCCAATTTTTCGAACATCTCTTTCATGGCGATTCCTCTTCCTCATTAGTTCAATATGTTAAAAATGGCTTTTGACTTAACGAGAGCGGTGACGATACCAATCCCACCGGCAACGCCGATCTGCGCCAAACCTTTTGGAATATCCCCCTGGTAACAAGAATAACCCCCACCCACCACAAGCCCTCCGCCAATCAGCAAAGCGGCCAGATTTCCAAGAACTATGTCGCTTACCTTCGTTATTTGCGCATCCAAGGTGGCATAGGAGAGCCCGGTCATGGCAAGCATTGCCACTGAAACATACCCAATTGCCTTACCCCATACTTTTAGTTCCGCTTTTGATATCAATTTCATCTCTGTTCCCCCTTCAATTAACGGTTTTGAATGACAAATAACTTCCCAGATTGATCAGGATTGAGCTGGGATTGATCGAAAGCAGAAGCCAAATCCCTGGCCTCCCAAAGCACCCGATTATCGAGAGTGATCTGTTCCTGCCCCACGTTCTTGACCTTGAAGACCAACACTCGATAGTGCTCGTTTTGATAAGCGTTCTCGACGATTGCTTCTAATGAGCTCTTTCCCTCATGGTCACGACTCACTTCATCTGCCGATATGGCGAAGAACCCTTTTGGAATTATCCCTTGAACAAAGCTGGCAAGAATGGTACCTGCATCTTCTTGACTCTGTTGCAACCGAGATTCTGCATTCTCGTATGTAAGAAGAATCGGTTCTGCTTTCTTGGACTTTGGAATGAGTTTAAGGTCTTGAACGGCCCCACGCTTTGTGATCAATGTTACATAGAGAGGCCCGTTCAAACCTTCAGCCACCACAAAGATATGCCCGCTTTTATGATGGGAGATATTGTCCCCATATTCTGTTGGATAGGCATATATATCCTCTATCCCGTCATTATCAATTGTGATTCGGGTCATACCCGTTTTTGAGATTGGGAACTCTAAAACCTCGCCAGGATTTAAAGGCGTATGTGCATAACAAACATCCGTAAAGGCGAATACTAACGCCCCAAGACTCATCAAATATTTATTCATCTTTAACCTCCACAAAATCTTTCAAAAGGATGACGCCGTGAGTTCGAACCACCCAGGACAGGCAGAATTTCTTTTCAGTCGTAACGGGTGAGGAATCTCTCCCAAAATAAGCAATGTGCTGGCCCACCACGTCGATGGTTTGAGTTGACTGATTGACCAAAAACTTCTTCGGATAAAAGACGGTGCTGATCTCATCGGCTTTGATCTTCTTGGATTCAGCCTGCAGTTTCTCTTTAAGCGTCCCAACGTTTTGAATCGTGATTTTTAGAATCTGCTGAATCTTCCAATCGATGCTATCGGGATTAACCGACAAGATGGTATTCACCACCCCATTGGCCCAATCCGCGAAGTAGTCATCGGAATACTTGGAGGCAGTCATCTCCAGTCTGTGGTCAACATCATAGTGAGGGATTAAAACCCAATGCTCCTCAGCATTTACTACTTTTAAAACCAACAGGATATTTGTGAGCACAAGGCCAAGGCAAGCCCAAAGAGCAAAGTCTCGTTGCTTCAAAACCCCTGTCAACGTTGATTGGTTGGAAGAGAAGTTCATGGCAGCCATATCCTCTTCCAAGATTCAGGGCATATTCTTGGCAAGCCAAACCGTAAGCCCAAAGTCCAATGAAGATAGGACACAGTCGAAAATCCTGTGACCAATTTCTTAAAGCGTTTGATGACGTAGACCCCGAGAGACCCTCCAATAAGGAAGAGAAGCTTTAGGGAAAGCGCTTCCAGGACGAAGAACAGGAAAATGCTCACGACGATGAAGCATAGCTCATCCACTGTCATCCCCCCAATTCTGAGGGGTTCTGACATGAAGGTATAAATCCGGTGTTCTTTAATGTTCATAGAATTTAATTTCCTCTCGTAAGTGCTTCAGGGCTTGCTTGAGGGAAGCTTCCCTCATATAGGTGGATGTACGGTCAGTCTGACCATTTCCTTGACAAACCTTTTGAGAAACTTGGATATGAAACAGCACCTCAGCCAAATGCGACGAGAGTTGACAAGCTTCTAGTTTGATCTTTTGGAGAGGTGGCTGAACTAAAACAGCTGCAAAGTGGGGTTTATGGTTGCACCCCAATTCTCGAGATAAGTACCACTGCGCCATTTTCAAATCTTCCAAACGCGTATGTTCCGAAGACGTTTTTTTGCGTGTTGCGCGAGCCAAATATCTGACAACGCACGCCAAGTGGTGACACAGAGACCAGCGTTCAATGAACTCAATCGGATGAAGAGTGGGATTATGTGCGCAATGTGTTGGATTTGAAGAGAGAGATTGATTGTTCATGCTATACCTTTCAGAGTTGGAATGACGTGAAACTCGATTTGTACAACTTCAGGAAAGAGCGATTGTACAGCACACTGGACTTCTGATAAGAAGTGGTTCGCAATATATCCTTTGGTAAAATTACCTTCGACGGAGAAAATCGCTTTTGTCCCTGTCAAATGGCTAAGGGTAACCTTCGAAAACCAGGTTCGATATTTGTTTTGGCCGATTAGCTTAGCGAGGGTTAGAGAGATCTGCATCCAGGGTTGGAGGTGTTTGCTTGAAGGGAGAGCCCTGGCAATCTCTTCAGAAAACAGATCCCACGGTTGATCATCTGGTGTAACGTTTGAGTGACTCGTGGAATTTTCCTGCTTGTCGTAGATTACCCCCTCCAGGAGCTTGTAGGCATTGTCGGGAACAATCGCCCAATCAAGGGTTACCTTGAATCCGCTTGGATTTTGACCACACAGAAATCGGGATTTCGAGATTATTTCGCAATAATCGACCCAGGAATTAATTTTGCCGTTCAAAACTTTATCCAAGAATGTTTTCAGACGATCCAATCGCTTTTCTGTCAGGTGAACGTCTTTGCCACAGTAGAACTTGCTCTGGATTGTCTTGTTCCAGGTATCAAGCATTTGAAAATAAATTTGATTTATTTTCTCCTCTTCCTCATGGCATTTTTCAAGCGCACAATTTTTCGAAGGAGGAGTAAGAGGAGGAAGAAGAGTATTCTCTGAGCTAGTAGTCTCTGTATCAATATTAATACATCTGCCCAAATTGGGCCGATCGATCTGCCCAATCTGGGCAGGTCGATCTGTGGATTTCAACAAATCGATCTGCCCATTTTGGGCAGATGGATGTGTTCCTTGCTTTTTTGCCACTTTCTGGCTATTCGTTTCAGAATCAATAAACACCTGCTGTAGTTTCTCATAGTCAAGGGTATAATATTTTAGCTTCTTAAAATCTCGAGTCACGAAAGACATTAACAGACCTGCTTCTTCCAAATTTGCAACAGCCCGTCGTATCGTATTCATCCCCCAGAATGGAAACTGATTTTGCCATTGTTCATAGGTATTCCAAACCCAGTAGCGATTCTCGAAAAAGTTTTTGTTAAACTTAGGATTCAGCCAGTAGTGAACTTGCTGCAAAACAATCGCTTCATTGAGCCCAATCGTTTGAGCAAGCGTTGGGAGAACCTGAAGGGGTGGTTCGCTAATGAGTAATTCATGCGTCATTGGTTGTAATCCCTGCTGCAAATTGTTATGCTGCTCTATCGATAGAGGTATTCGTACGGCGCAGTTGCTCTTCGTACTCAATGATGTCTTTTTTATGGTAGTAGACCTTTCGTCCAATCTTTATGAAAACAGGCCCACCGCCTTTCCAGCGCCACTGACTTAAAGTATGGAGAGTAGTGCCCCAACGCTCGGCAACCACGATAGGTTCTATAAGATTAGGGTCCATGATAGAAACTCCTTTTCTGTTTGTACAGAATCGTGTATGAGTACTCATTTATTGTATTAGTACAGACTTGAATGTCCTTGTCAATACATGTTTTTATACTCCTAAGCTGCATATGAAAATAATTTAATACAAAGCGAGAACCATGAGCACAGCACTAGCAAAACAGCTTTCTACACGCATGAAAGCGAAGAACCTCTCAGCCTCAATGCTTGAGCGTGAAGCAGGTCTAAAGACCCATGCCGTCTTAAACATCCTTAGAGGAAAATCAAAGAAACCCAGCGCAGAAGCCCTTCAGGCTATTGCGTCGATATTGGGTTGTACGGTTGCTGATTTATTGAGTAACCAGGATCTTTTCTTTGAAGAGGAAGATGGGCGTCCCAAAAGCGAGCTTCTAACGACTGCTTATGATCATCCCATCCTTCTGGAAGATAC
>JAIESE010000005.1 GCA_019746225.1 Alphaproteobacteria bacterium
GGGCCTGTAGTTCAGTTGGTTAGAACGCACCGCTCATAACGGTGTTGTCGTAGGTTCGAGTCCTACCGGGCCCACCATCCCTCCTGATTTCATTCTCTATCCAAACAAAGATTTTTCCTCAATTGTTCGTCTCTCATATATTCGATTCGTTCTGACCAAGAAGAATTTAACATT
The DNA here is from genome assembly GCA_019746225.1 of Alphaproteobacteria bacterium. Taxonomy (NCBI): domain Bacteria; kingdom Pseudomonadati; phylum Pseudomonadota; class Alphaproteobacteria; species Alphaproteobacteria bacterium. The sequence continues at coordinate 175 of JAIESE010000005.1, forward strand.
AATTTTTCAAGAATTTTAGGCTTTCCTTCCCTCCCCTCAAGTTGTATGATCCCCTCTGAAAACTCACTCTTTGCTAATCATCTTATCAAAGAACTTGTATGAGCTTGAGGTACAAAACTGAAATAAAATAGGAGGCTGCAATGACAATTTCCACCCTGAGACCATTACTCATTTCATCTTTATTCATAACGCTCTTCTCTTCTCATGCAGGGCTTGGGCTGGATAAAATGCGCCAAAACAACTATTCCTCCGGGTCTCAAACCATGATTATGGAAGTTCCTTTGCCAGGGGCGGAACAAAAAGCCTCCCCGACAATGACGCAAACTGCTAGCCCAAACGCTTACGGGTGCAACAGTCCGAAAGATCCAAGTTTGTTAACACATCTTTCTCTATTCGTCAGGACCTTGCTTTCTCCCTTTATTGAAGCCGTCAGTGAACATGGTGTCGGTGGTGTTGCTTCAAATGTTGCAAACGCTCTGAGCACTGCGGCCACAGAAAATGTAGGTGACAATAGTCTAAAGGTTGGCCTTTCTCTTCTCAGCGCCGTTTATGGGGGTACGGATTCATTCTATATTCCGCTAGCTGTTGATGTTGCTCAAGGCATTATAAATAGTCAAGTCTTTCTCTCTCTTGCCAAGTCTATAGGTTCTAAATCAACGGTGGATAAAGCAGGGAAAGTGGGCTTAATATTATTGGCCGCGTATATTATTGCGGAAGCGCCAGCTGCCAGAGCTCTTGAGACCATAAACCTTGGAACGCAGTATGTTGGTGGCTCCGGAACAGGTGTTTGCTCCATGACCAGCACATCCACACCCGGTGTTACTTATGCCGTAATGAAGGATTCCAGTAACTTTGTCGTCGGATATACCCTTTCTTCAAGCGCATCTGGTGTTAAAAATACCCATAGTCTCGCCGCCATGAGTGCCACAGTAACACCGCGTGTTTGCTGTGTGACGAACACTAATGGTTCTTGCCTCGCCATTTTTCCAGATGCAACAAATACACATATGAAAGTTACTTCTTTTTTTCCAAATGGTACGGTAATCAGCGCAGCTTCCAATACAGATGCAAATGCCTACATCAGTGTAAACAGTGCGGATTGTACAGCTACACCGGACGGAAATTTAGCCGCTATATGGGGTGGTTATCTTGGTGGTGATAAGATCTATCTGCAAACTTACAAGAATGGTGTGCCCCAATACACAAACCCGCAAGTTATCAGCTTGCAACCAACTGTAATTCAAGGAAATCCGTGCGTTGTGGGCACAGGATCTCCGAGCACGCCTGTTATTAACGCTGCCTGGCAAGGAGGTTCAGGGGGCAATTGGGAAATTCGCGCCGGCTCTATTAATACAATAACAGGAACCGCCATTACAGCGCCCCAAGTTATTTCAACGAGCACCACTCAACAACAAAATGCCCGTTTTGCTGGGCCAAATCTTCTGTTATGGCAGAAAGGAAGCTCTCAAATCATAGGCCAACCTCTTGATGGGAATGGCGCCCCTCTGGGGAACAGCTATATTCTACCGGGCACTTCGGGACAAGTATCGAATCCAGATGGATTCCAGGGACCAGACGGCAATGCCGTTATCGGGTTGCAAACTGCCGCTGGTTTTAAGATAGGCACTTTTGCTTTAGATGCAGCAGGAACATCTCAAAGTACACTTACAGGAGTTCCAATAAACCAACCTGGTGACCCATTTTGTCTTAGCTACGCTGGCGGGACCGCAGGCAATTACAATGCCATGACCTTATGGTTTGGCCCAGACGCTACAACAGCAAATGCTCAGCGTGCCCGTAATGTTAACATCCTAGGCGGCACAACGGGGGTAACAACCACTAGCCAACCTACAGCGCCAACGACCACGCCTCCAGGTGGAACGGGCTCACCAACGACAACACTTGCTGGAGGATCACCCACAACAACCCCCGCAGGAGGCATACCGACAACAACGCCTGTGAGCTCTACATCAAGCTCCCTGGGGTTACCGGGCATATATTCCCTCCCATTTGCTCTTATGACCAGTCTATTTGGGGGATGGAAGACTATTTTGAGTAGCTACTCCACGAGTTAAGCTCTGGATAAGACTCTGGTGAACAAAGCTTATCCAGGGGTTCTCGGTTACAAGCAAACCGGGAACCCCTGGATACCAACCCTTTTACTGTCAGATCAATAACTCCTTAAATATTTCTTTATATACCAAACTATTTCCTTAATTTTTTATTAGGATAAAACACCATAAATACACCTCAAACCCCTTGTTACCAAACAAAATAAACCTATATTACATTATAGGATAGTACCTAATTTAGTATAGGTATGTATTCTTGTCTGGGAAGGGGGAGTTTCCTATGGCTGGGTCTGATAAAGACATTAAAGAAATCATCCAGAAAAATGAGATGATAAACGCACCTGAGGAGAAATCCAAAATAAAGGGTGATGAAAAACCTCAACCCAGAGCCAACAAAAAGGAATCCCCTAAAACGCAAAAAAGCCGCCGTAAAAAACAGGACGCCCTCGAGGGAAAAGAGAGTAAATCAGCGAGAGGTACCGAGAGCGAACAGGAAACGGGCAAGCGCGGTGGCGGTGAAAAAGGGGGGAAATCTGGGGGTTCCGGTCCAGGACAGGGCCAAAGCTTGCAAACCGGTCAAACCACCGTTCAATTTAGCAGTGGGGGCGGCATTGGTAACTTCGGCAGCTTACTTGCCTTATTTGCATCCTCATCAAACTTAGTCCGTGCAGATGTTGGAGGTCTTCGCACCCTTTCCAATCAATCCAATAACCTGAATTTACGCTCCGACGTCCAAGTTACAAAAGGCAGTCTCCTTGGTGACGGAAAAGAAGCCCAAAAAGTCGTTCTTGGCGGAACTGTTGAGATGGTTTCAGAAACTTCCAGCAAACAGTTCGTTCTTGAGGGAGGGACGTCAAGCAGTCATAGCAAAGCCAGTGTAGAAGACAGTTTAAGAAACCTATTCTCAGGCCTTAGCGCTCAAGCAGGAGAAGGTACCGCTGAGCAAGGCAAAGCAGCTACTTTGACGGTATTTAATACAAACTTAGGTGGTTTCAGTTATATCCAAAGTTTTAACTCAAGTGGCGCGTTTTTACCCCCCGGGTTACAATTTGCCTTTTCCAATAGCCCTAACCCTTACACCGGGGTGGTTTCAAGTTACTTTACTGGTTTAGGGTTAAGTCATGGGTCAGAGTATACCTATAAAATTGTGGGCCCAATCCTTGATTTATCGGGCATTAGTACACAATCAGACCCAAATTATCTAAAGGCTATTACGGCCAATTTTTCCGATCTCAACGCCTTAGGACATCATCATGTTAATATAAGCTCTCCAGAATTTGACGGAACACCCCCTGTACTTGTCGGAGCGACCCCAACAGGATTAACGATTACCCCTACAGGAGATGTTATTGCTTTCGGCTTAACAGCCCCCATATCTATTTTGGTGAAAGCAACTCCCGTTGGGGGAACTGCTGCAAATGAATTAACGTTTCGCATTGAGGGCGGGCCCCAAGTCCCCGTCACGTCCCTATCAAGCGCACCTGCATATCCAAATACGATGTTTGGTCTTCTTGATACCTCACCCAATGCAACGCTGGTAACCACAGGCTCTTTATTCTCCCCAACGACACCAACAACCGTTATCGGTTCAGGGTCAAAAATCCTCATCCAACACACATTTGAGCCTATTTATGACAGTAATGGTTCTCCTATTGGAGGTTCCGTCATAGATGGACTATATTCTTATACTGGTTTAGGAAACGGCGTTCACACTTTATATCGAATGCCATCAACGACTTATGTTTTCCCAAGCAACATCGTAACTGAACACATCGGTACTTCTGCAGCTACGATGCCAACCTTACCCATATATGGTAATTTTGATGTTGCTTATATTCAGGATCCATCACCTTTTAACATTACCTTTGGAGGAAATGTTCTCGATGTTTATGGAACAAAATATGGAAGCGGAGAAGCCTTAACCCTAACGGCCAGCCCAGTCGTACCCAATACTTCTTATCCAACAAGCACACCCGTCACAGGAACAACAATCGTAAATATGGGCGGCAATACTTTGGCCGGTTTCGGGATCAATTACGGTGATGTTAAAACGTTAAATATTCTAGGCACAGGTGATGGGGGACCAACACTCAATTTCCAAGGAAATTTAGTATATGTTGACAAGAGTGTAGGCAGCACTCTATACCCCCACATTCAAACATTGAATATGACGGAACCCCTTCATAACGCCAATCTTATCTTTAAGGGCAGCATCCTCCATGGAAACTTAGGACCCGACATATTCTACGGTGACATCCAGAATTTAGGGGATGCAAATCAACCTGGATACCACGGACTTATTACCGGCGTCACTGTCACCCCTGATAGCAATCCTTTAACCATTACGACAGCAGAAGGCATCAGTATCACTTGGGGCAACAATATTTATGTTGGAGGGAAGGACGCGAACCAATCCGCTGTCGATAATGCTACTAATATTAATACCTATCATTTCACGCTCTTGGGAGACATAAGCCAGCAACCTATTATGCAAGGGCATGCCCTGATTACTGACTTTGATACAACAAATGATACCCTCGATTTTCAAATCACCCCAGCGCTCTTTAAGTCCTTGGACATGGATCATGACAAGACTATTTCCAAACAAGATTTAGAAGATTCAGGTGTTCTATCCTTTCACCCATTAAACTTAGCTAGTCTTGAAACGATTGACCCTTTATTTCGCACCTTCCTGGTTCAAAACTATCCAGACCAGACTATTAATGGAACGACGATTTCTTTTTCAGGAGGAGGAACCTTAAGTTTAGTAGGCATTTCCATAAATAGCAATGATGCCATACAACACCTGACAACGGAGGTTAACCTCACTTATTTGCCTGTTGTAGCCTTAACACCAGCTGAAATTGGAGCCCCGCTAGCAAGCCTTACCGAACCTTATATTTATGGGCAAGGACCAGGTAACTTTGATCGTCCCTATTTTAATGAAATCGATAAATTTTTTAGCTATTCTCTTTTTGCAAAATATGACCCCATTCCAAACCTTCCAGATGGTGTTTCGATAAACGAATATGGAACGATCACTGTCTCTACAAGCACCCCCTATCTCGTTCCCCTTACCATTACAGCTTCAACCGAGAATCCTACAACACTTGTGACAGACACCTCAACAAGCGCCCCTCTTCTTTTTGGATTTTTGGATGCAATCATGCTAGACGTAGATGCCGATTCTACGTTTGTTGCTTCTAATACCACACCAACGATTCTCACTGGCCATTTAAACTCAACTCTTGTTGGAAATAGAGGAAACACTCTTAACGACGACTCCCAGAGCTTTGACACTTTCGCCGTTTCTGCTCCAGGAACAACCTTAACAGGGACTTCACCAATCACTTTAGGTGCCAGCAACCTTATCGTTGATACTGCTGGCGGCGCCAAAGCCTATGGAGATTATCTGGCCCTCAATTTCACCGTCGATGGTGGAAATTTTATCAGTCAGAACTCCCCTGGCGCTCCTGGAATCATTCAAAACATGTCCTGGACCACAGATCCCAATGCCATTTATGTCGTCGGTGAGGGATATGGGGTTACGAAATCCCTCAACATCACTGTCTCAAGCGCATCCGATGAGACAATCCATTTGTCACTTGCATTTGCACATCCCGATATCGATAATTCCGCCCAATTCATCCAGAACCAACTGAGCTTTGCTTCACAAACGTTGTACGGAAATGGAAAGCTCTACGGCGATATGGAATCGATTAACATCGATGTAAATGGCGGTATAAATGATTCATTCACGCGCCAACCTAAGAGGTTAGCAGTTTCAGGATCGCTTGATGTTTCCGCAGATGTTGAAAATAATCAATTTACATTTGCTCCAACTAACTTACACGTTTATGGAGATACAGCGACCCAAGAAACGACCCTTTATGGTCATGTTGATAAGCTTGAAATCAATACACGCTATGTTCCCCCTAAGGTGATCACACCAACGTTAACGATCGATGCTTCCGCAAATTTTTCGGGTAACAGTTTTGTCTTCGGGGATGCGACGCTCGTGGGCGGACAAGGCAAGACAGTCTTCAAAGGAGATTTAAGTTCCTTTGGGGATCCTTTCGGCTTCGCTGTCAACCCAACACTCTACAGCGGCTTCGCAACCGGTGTTACGGTCACGGACACTGGCCATATCACCATGACAGATAGAAACGGGAATACGATCACTTGGGGCAACGATACCTATACCGGAGGGGTCGGTGCAAACACTTATCACTTCACGATTGCCCAAGACCTAAACGGCAATCCAATCATGCAAGGTAATGATGTCATTACCAATTTTGACATTGCTCGGGATAAAATCGTCTTGAATCTTGAATCTAATCTATTTCGTTCCTTAGGAATGCAAGCAACAGATACGCAAGACACATTAAAAAGTTTGCTCGCCCCAAAAACAAACTTCGGTTATTACAACAATGATGCTGGCGGAATTGCTGGTGTGGTTTTAGGTTTCTTTGGCCTTGGAAGCATTACATTAAGCGGCGCCAATTTAAACCCTATTTTGGGCTTATCTACCGCATTCGGCATGAGTCTTGAGATTCAAAGCGTCGGCACAGCTTATACAGCCCCCCTCCTTGTTGATCCTGCGCCGGCTTTTGGTCACGTCTTTGCCAACACTGTTCTTGCGGACGCATTCTCCAGTTTCATTCACGCAGAACCAAGCTCAATTCGTTATGTCGTCGACAATGTTCCTTTCACGACTGATTCTTTTGGTCAAAATACCTACACCGTTGCCCCAGGTGTTACCTTTACGTCAAGCGGCACCTTAGACTTTAATGTAGCCGGACCCTTAGAATTCTTTATGCAAGTCAAAATATCGGACGGAATAACAATTGTAACCATCCCGGAAAACTTTCATATTTTTGCGATAAATGACACTGATGATTCTATTGACCATGATCCGAGCGCTCTCGTTCAGGGAACCGTTGAAGAAGTAGAAGCATACGAGACAAGCACTCCAGGAAATACAATTATTGGGGGTGGAGATGATATTGTTTTCAACTCAACTTCCAATCCAACGAACCCCACAACCCCGATCACGTTTGCATCAAAACTGATCTATGACGTCAGTGCAGCAGGCGGACATACGGCTATCGGTAATGTCAGAAATGTCATATTTACGAATAGTGGAACGGCCGCGGGACTTGGATTAAATGGGCAAACAATCAATTTTAGTTCCAACCTATTTAACATCAACGCCTCACTCGGAGGAGGTGTTTGGGGAAATACCCAAACCATCAGCTTAATTGCAGCACTATTAGCAACCTCTGCCACTGCCGAAGCGAATATTAATACCAACACCCTGAACTTTGGATCCAATAATATTTGGGGATCCGGCACAATGTGGGGAAACACTCAAACCATAGCTCTTACGATTTTTGCTGATACTAACTTGATGAGCTCAACAAGTACCAACATTCAGGGAAATGCGTTTACGTTTGATGGAAACACCATCACAACAACAGGCGCAAGTACGGTCTATGGAAGTGATGAAACGATCATTTTAAAGATTATGGGTGGCGCAAATTCATTAGGAAACAATGATGCAGACATAACGGCCAATACTTTTACATTTGGTGTCAATACCATCCATAATGATCATGCGGCCCCAAGCACCTCCTATGGAGACACCAAATACCTTAACTTAGAACTTATCGATCCTCGTTTCGGAACACCAAGTATTAACGATAATGTATTCACCTTTGGAGGCAGCCATATAACTTCTGGATCTGGGACGATTTATGGAGCAGTTCAAGCCATAAATCTCATGGTTTCTGGTGGCTTGAGCTCAACGGGACCCATTGATGCTACCATTCAAGGAAATATTTTCTCATTTGGACCAAACACACTCACAATGCTTTCATCAGGCACTATCTACGGTAACTTAAAAGACCTTAGTTTACAAATTATCGACCCCACCTTCCCTTCATCTAACCCCGTTGGAAATGGCTTAATTAAGAACAATATCTTTAACTTCGGCCCAAATTCAGCAATCGGTGGCACAGGGCCAACCAATCTCTATGCAAGCCTCGGAACGCTAGTCATAACCAATAAGGAATCGAGTGCCTACACCCATGCGGGAACAAGTGAAATCTCCGGCAATCAACTCACCTTCAAGGACAGCACCTTAACCTCCGGAGGCGGCGCTACAAGCTTCTTCGGGGACATTGCAGATCTCTCTCAAACCGCCTTTATCTTACATCGCGTAACAACGAGTACATCAGCGGATGGTCATGTTGTTGTCAATGATATCTACAATAATCAAATCACTTGGGGGAATGATACCTTTAATACTGGTGCGGGATCAGATACCCTTACCTTTTCACTCCTCTCGCTGGGAGGCACACACGCTGTCATGGAGGGGAATGCAACCATAAACAACTATGAGCTTATCGGAGCTGGTCGAGAGGCCATAACATTTAAACTCGCTCCAGAGCTCTACAAGGCTCTTGATTCCTATGATAAAAATATTTATTTTTCAGGAAACCCATTTGACCGAGTTGTTGACTCCTCAGACCACATATACGATGCGAGGCGAGAATTTACTCATCTGACTCAAGAAGGCAGCAATCTACGTATAGGCTTTGCCAACGGCTCAGTACTTTTAACAAATACTTCCGTTGTTCCCACATTTATCAAGTATGAGCTTGCCTATACGCCAGAACCTGTTACTGCAAAAATTTCATCCATTATACCCCTTATATTGACAACAACGGGTGGGATCCAAGATGTATTTTCTAACTCTTTGGGCACACTTCAAGTCCATAAATATGGAAATATATTAGATAATTACTTTGATCATGTAGACATCGGAAACCAAGGAGCAACATACATTGTTAGGGATACTTTTAATGACAATGTCCAACTCACGCTCGACTCATTGCCAATAGCATTCCGGGTCAACGCTTTTACAAGTCACGACACTCATAATCCCTTCCAAGGAATCGTAGAATTCTCTCCTTGGGGTTCCATAAGTGTTGCTCCCCTGATAACAACTAATTTTTTTGGCAACACTCCTATACTATTCACCCCAAATTTAAGCCCAATAACCGTGCAAGCTCATGATCCTCACTTTAGTGGCAACACCCCCACCATTACCCTCATGGTCGGTTTGTTTGATGATGATACCACCCAAGGCCACATCGGTGGTGGTGTTGTCCGCACCGACCCTCATGACAATGCGTCCGGGACATATAAGTTTAGCGGGGATATGATTCGTCCATCCTATCTTCCAGGCGAGCATGCAGGTGAGATCATGTATGGAAATGGTGAAACCTTTACCATTGCACCAATAAATCAATTCAACAATTATGGCTATAATGGGAGCAACCACTTCGGCGGGAACATCCTTACCAACTCAAACGCAGGTACGGTTGCCTATGGGGACTTCAAAACCATTAACTTTAATATTTTTAACGACCCTGTGACTCCTGGCACGAGTTCAATTCCTTTGAGAGTCCAGGGCACATTGGAATTTGGACAAAATGCCACTTACATAAATGGAACATCCTATGGTATCGCACAGTCATTTGTCCTCGATGTTGAAAGCAAAGTTCATGACCAGACTGTCACCATAAACAACAATAACAATTCTTTTGCAACTGACGCTGCTATTTATCAATTTAACGACATTTACTTTGGTCAAAATATAAACACAAATACCGTATCCTTCGGAACTCAAGTCATGTACGGTACCGGGACCCTCTATGGGATTTTGGATTCAATGGAATTTAACTTGGTCGCTGGTCAAAACATAGGGGCAATATATCCAGTCCTAGGATTTGGTTTAAGTCAGTATGATGCCAGTGCTTTCGTTAAAAACAATAATTTTAACTTTGCCTCAACCAACATTGCTATTTTGGACAATAATCCAAACGATACTATTGGCAACGATCCAAGCACCATATACTCCAGTATCAATAGGTTGGCAATCCATACAACATCGGGAGTGCCCGTTACGAATCCGGCAGACATTCCCCAGGGCTACAGTACAGCTACTGTATTCCTCGATGCCCAATTTAGTGATAACACATTCTCATTTCAGGATAGTATCGCCATCGGCGGTTCCAGCGGAACAATTTTTTATCCAATGATTAATGATCTATCCCAGACCCCTTTCTGGGTGAATGCTCTTGACGTTTCTACACGTTACATCAACAACACTTCCCATGTCTCTACGGCGTATAATATTTTACAACCCGGTTCAAGTCCTTTTGGTGGAGCCATTTCTTCTTACAACACTATTATTTGGCCTAATAATACACTTTACCTAGATGTTCATAAACAAGCGTCAGATGCGATCCACTTGAGTTTAATGTACGCAACCGAGACAGTAGGGACTTATCCAAATACAGTGACGATCAATACCCCTATTATGCAAGGGAACCTAACTGTTTATAACTTTGACCCCTTGATGGATAAATTCGTCATCAATTTGAACCCCACATTATATAACCAATTGATCTCGAACGGACCAATCACCTCTGATTCTTTCCATCAATTAAATAATGTAAGTTCTGTTATAAATCCTTTTCCAGGCTCGACAGGTTATGGAACGACAATTTACTTTGATCAATTTAATGGTGGGGGGCCATCATCAGAGCATGGAACCATATTGCTTGCAGGATACACCGGTCCAACCCCATGGCATAATTTCACGATTGCAACGACTCTTATTGGCACGGCCAATGCAGACACCTTTAGCTTTACAATCCCCAGCAATTCGGGCCCGGATTTCAGCTCATTTAATGGGAACATTGAAATTAGTGGTTTCAGCACAACCGGTATAAGGGATAACTTAGAAATAATATTATCACCGGAACTTTATAAAACCATGAGCAGCGAGGGACTTCTCTCAGGTTCCGGAAGATCACTGCAAGGGAGTGTTGGAGTTAATCAATTGACATCGAACCCTTTAACAGGCATTAACACCGTTGTACAGGGGGGTGACCTCACTCTTCAATTTGTCACAAATGGTATTGTTTCCGGGTCTATCTTGCTGAGCAACATCAACCTATTGAATCTTAGCGATCTTGGTCCCAATCTACACGTGGGTTACCTTCTCGAGGAAGATCCGGTTGCAGTAAGTGACCCCCTAACTTTTAATTTTTGGGTTCCTGGAGGTCAATTTTCATCCTTTACACAATTTGACCATATTAATGGCTTTCATTATAACTCTCTACAATTCACGCTGCCCAAGGACTTATTTGTGACTATAACCAATGATGCCAGCCTGAGAACAACACTTGATAGCACCCTGTTAGCTGCCCAAGCCTCAAGAGGGGGTATTGGTATTACGCACCAAGCTGCCCAATATGCCTCTGCGAACGGCATTATAACCGACACTGTTTTGAGTTTTGTTGATAGCACCAGCGGCGTACCTTCAGGATCCATCACCTTACACAATTATAATCTCACGGATTTGGGGTCATTAGGCACCCAACTTCAAACAGGGTATTTTCAAGTAGGAGCAGCGGGTGTTGATACGTTTTCATTTATGCTCCCGAAGCCCTCAATTAATGCCCCTGCTTATTTAACAGATTTCAAGCAATTCAATCACATTACAAATTTCTATATATCTGAAGATACCCTGCAACTCATCATGCCCGCTTCAACTTATTTTCACTTTTCAAATACCGGGACACTACAAGGAGATATTTCACTAACGGCGTTACAATCCTCAATTCCTTCCTTGTATGGACATATTCATCTTTCTCAAACGGCCGCTGAATTCAATGCATCCAACGGTGTACCCTTAGACACTCATCTTCAATTCACGGCTGCAGCATCCCCATCATTATCGGATGTGACTGGTGAAATTGTCCTTCACAATGTCGCTATAACTAACTTAAGCGATATCAGCACTCATCTTCAATTTGGCTCGATCCAAGAAGGAAGAGAAAATTTTTCTGATACATATACTTTCTTCGTTCCCCCAGAGACCACAAGTTTTGCTGGATTTACCCACTTCGATCACATCACAGGCGCAAACTTCTCTTTGGTCGATTCGAGCGCTGATAATATTCAAATTGCACTGCCAACCTCTCTGTTTGCAGCTCTAAGTTCTACAGGAGACCTCACGGGTAACGTAACAGCTGCCGCCTTAGAGGCCGGCACTCTTGATGGACGTATAAAGGTTATTGAAACACCCCCACAATTTGGGACGTCCATAGTGGATTCTCATCTCCAATTCCTCAATGGTACAGGGAACGTTGCTGGAGAAATTGTATTACATAATGTTGATTTGTCGGATACAGGTCCAACGCCTCATTTGGAAGCCTTGGGATCTCATTTGCAAATTGGCTCCCTTCGAGAAGGAACCTCCGCTGTTGACACGTTTACCTTTACCATCCCCAATATACCAGGCGGACAAAATAATGACTTTTCTGGTTTCCAGAATTTTGATCATATTATCGATTTTGATACCACAAACGACAATTTAGTCCTGTCACTGCCTCAAGCTCTTTTCGACGCTCTGAAAGGGAGCGATAATTCTGTAAGTGTTTCTGAATTACATGCTGGTGTAACAACTCCAACAGTATCTCACGTAAGTGATTACATAACAAACCATCCTAGCGCCCCTACTCAGAGCACCGTTGACACGATCATTTCTTTCGTCTCAGGAACAACCGTAACGGGATCCATCACTTTACACAATGTCAATACGACTCTTGATGGTTTGCCCAATCTCCAAATCGTTGCTCATGCCTAAAACCTTGCAATGGTGAACAATTACAGCCTGGTCTCTTTCAAGCCCCCCGCATCCCAAATCATCTTGCTGTTCCCTTTGATTTTATTTACTATCGAAACAGTTTCGGCAAATGGCCCCCCTGAATGGCCTGGAGAATTTTATGGCTCTCGATGGTGGATTTTTCACACTCCTTAAGGAGCGACGCTTTGCCCCTTTGTTCTTGACCCAGCTTCTGGGTGCTTTCGTGGACAATGTTTTCCGCAACGCCCTTATCCTTCTTGTTACCTATCATGAAGCGCTCGCTCAAGGGTATGACCGGCATCTGATGGTAACTCTTCTGGGCGGTATCGTGGTCTTGCCTTTCTTTCTATTTTCCAGTCTTGCGGGTCAATTGGCTGATCGCTGTGAAAAATCCCGACTCGTTGTCTTTTATAAGGGCATTGAAATGCTTGTTATGGCTTTGGGTGTTTATGCGCTTTTTAGCCATTCGCTTCTGCTGTTAATTCTGGTTTTCTTTCTCAACATGACGCAAGCGGCTTTCTTTGGACCTCTCAAATATAGTCTTTTGCCCCTCTACTTAAAGGGAGGAGAGCTGATCAATGGAAACGCATTAATTGAAAGCAGCACCTTTGTTGCTATTCTCATCGGATCGATTGTGGGGGGTATTGCCGTTTCTCTATCAGATGGGGGGGAGCAATATGCTGTCAGCGCAATTCTTTTCTTATCCTCATTGGGTGCATGGATTTCGAGTTGGTACTTGATTCACACTCCTGCCGCGGATCCTACCCTAAAAATAAATCCCAATCTATACACCACAAGCTTGAAAATTATCCGATCCGTCACACGCCGTCGCACATTATTTTTATCCATTATTGGCATTTCCTGGTTCTGGGTCGTTGGGGGTATTTTCTTAACTCAAATCTCCGTTTATGGAAAGGATGTCATCGGCGCCAACCAAAACGTCGCCTCTCTCTTTCTCATTCTGTTTACTGTTGGGATCGGCCTCGGCTCCTATTTATGCGCCACTTTGAGCAAAGGAAAGATTGACGCTCGCCACATCATATGGGGAGCACTTGGAATGACCTTGTTCATTCTCGACCTTGTGATTGCCAGCAACTTTGTTGACCTGACGCAGCCGGAATATATTGGCATTAATTACTTCTTATTCCACAGCAATAACGTATTTAACAACTGGCGCATCATCTTTGACTTGATGATGATTGCGGTATGCGGAGGACTTTATACCGTTCCGCTATATACATTACTGCAAACCGAATCCAACCCAAAATCTCGGTCCCGCACCATTGCTGCGAATAATATCATGAATTCCTTTTTCATGGTTGTGTCTTCCTTAATGAGCATGCTCCTCATTTCTTTCAATGTGTCCATTACACACATCTTTTTGATCACTGCTGTCCTAAATCTTTATGTGATGAAACGCATCTCAAACTTGGTCCCTGAATCCATTTTGCAACTCTTCTTTCAAGGCCTCTTAAGGCTCTTGTTTCGTGTTGAAGTTAAAGGACTTGAAAACTTCCATGCCGCTGGCAAACGCACATTGATCATTGCAAATCACACCTCTTTTCTTGACGGCGTTCTGATCTTTGCTTTCCTACCCGACAGACTCAACTTTGCCATTTATAGTTATTACATTAATAAATGGTGGATTCGAATCATGAAGCCAAGCATTAACCTATTCCCCTTGGATCCCTCCAATCCTATGGCCACCAAACACCTCATTGAATTTTTACGCAAAGACCGCAAGTGCGTCATCTTCCCTGAAGGGCGTATCACCGTCACCGGGTCTCTGATGAAAATTTATGACGGACCAGGCATGGTCGCGGACCGTGCCGGTGCCACGATTTTGCCCATTCGTATTGAGGGGGCACAGTACTCATTCTTCTCCCATTTACATGGGGTTGTTCGTCGAAAACTCTTGCCTAAAATTACCCTAACCATTTTGCCTCCTCAAATCATCACGGCTGACCCCAATCTCAAGGGCAAAGAACGTCGTAAGATTATGAGCAATAAAGTTTACGACATTATGGTGGGTATGTTGTTTGAAACATCTCCTTTCAAGACAACGCTATTCAGTGCTTTTATTGAATCGGCAAAAACCAACGGGATGCGACGAAAGATTGTTGAAGACATCCAACGCACCCCCCTAACCTATCGCCAGCTTCTGATGCGTAGTTTTATTTTAGGAAACTACTTATCCGGCAAAACTGTGCCTGGAGAGCGCGTGGGGATCTTACTCCCAACATCTCTTGCCGCTCTCATAAGCTTTCTGGGACTTCATTCTATTGGCCGCGTACCTGCCATGCTCAACTTTTCTCACGGAACACAAGGGTTGGTAGATACATGCGATTTGGCTCGAGTGCGATGGATCATCACGTCCCGTCGTTTTGTCGAAATGGCGAGGCTCGAAGATGTCATAGAAAAATTATCGGAAAAGGATCAGATCCTCTACCTTGAAGATATGAAAGAAGAAATTTCGTTCATGGAAAAATTGGCCGGATTGGTGTCTTCTTATTTCCCTGAATGGCGTTATCATCGCTGTCGAGTCCGCAGCAAACCAGAAGACCCAGCTGTGATTTTGTTCACGTCCGGATCAGAAGGCTCCCCCAAAGCTGTTGTGTTAAGTCATTTGAACATCAACGCCAACCGTTTTCAGGTAACCTCTACCATTGATTTTAATCCTCAAGACGTGGTCTTAAACGTCCTACCCATGTTCCATTCTTTCGGGTTAACTGGGGGTACTTTAGTCCCCTTGCTTGAAGGCATCCGGTCCTTCTATTATCCCTCTCCCTTACATTATCGCATGATCCCGGCGACCGCCTACGACATCAACGCCACCATCTTTTTTGCAACAGATACATTTTTGAAAAAGTATGGGCGTCTAGCCCATCCTTACGATTTTTTCTCAACGCGGTATGTATTTGCAGGCGCAGAAAAGCTCCAGCCAGAAACGCGATCCTTGTGGATTGAGAAATTCGGCATCCAAATTCTAGAAGCCTATGGGACAACCGAAACAGCTCCCGCTCTGTGTTTGAATACCCGTATGCATAACAAGATGAGCACCGTGGGACGATTCCTTCCGGGTATTCATCCTTACCTCAAACCTGTGGAAGGCATACCCGAGGGAGGTGAACTTTTTGTCAAAGGTCCTAACGTGATGCTGGGGTATATAGATGGTGAAACGGGGCGCATTAACCCGACCCAAGGAGATATAGGTGCTGGCCCCCAAGATGGGTGGTATGACACAGGCGATGTTGTCAAGATTGATGAACAAGGGTTTGTGACCATTCAAGGGCGCGTCAAACGGTTTGCTAAAATTGGTGCGGAGATGATTTCTCTTGTAGCCATAGAGGATCGGGTCAATCATATCTGGCCCGACAACCAGCATGTTCTTTTCGCCTTTCCGGACTCTCGCAAAGGAGAGCAACTTGTGCTCCTCACAACAGGAAATATGACCCGCGATGATGTTGCGATAGCCCTCAAAGAAAAAGGGTTAACCGAGTTAAACTTCCCCAGGAAGATTTTTCACACAAGTCATATCCCCCTTCTTGCAACTGGAAAGGTGGATTTGCGAGCAGCAAAATCAGTGGCTGATGAATTTATGCAAAATGAGCTAGGGACGTGACATACATATTTCCTCTATGAGCTAAGAATCATAAAAAAAGTCGGCTTCCAAAATGGAGGGCCGACTTTTATTTTGATAGGATAGGTCTTTAGCCCTTGGTTGGGATATTTTTGTTTATTATTATACACTCTTCACATTCTGAATCTGAACAAACATCATCCTCATCTGAAGAAACAGGCATTACACCAGCTCCTGGGGCGATACCTGTGATACTTTCAAGCTCCGCATCAAGAGCTTTAAACCTGATTTCATAGTCAGATGCATAAGACTTTTCTCCCTCACCAAAGGAAGATTTGGCTTGACTGGCAAAATGCTTCATTGTGTCTGTCAAGTTCGTCAACACCAAATCTAGAAAGTCGATCGCTTGTGTGCGAACTTCAAATGGTTGCCCGTTCAATTCAGGCCTGTCGAGATTGATGCCAGCTAAAGCAAGAAGTTGTCGAGAAGCATTCATGTTCTTCCATTTGCGTAAAAGGGTTGGAAAAGTGATTATTTTCTGAGTTGCATTTGGAAGCCTAAACGCAACATCTATAAACTGAGCACCCCGAGTCACTGTGGATCGCGTATTTTCCGTAAGCCATGAAATGTTAAGCTGGTTTATTTCTGCGGGCTCTTCAGCAATATACTTGTAGGCACCTTGTTCATCATAGACATGATAAATAGTCTGAGGAAGGTTAAGAGTTGAGTCTTCAGCCAATCTCTTAATCGCTTTCTTTGTTATTTCTTTAGCCGTTAAAGGACTTTGACCATCTACTGGATGAGTCTTCAAAGGATCACCAGGATTTTCCCAAGCCTCTTCATTTTCATAAAATTCGATGCTTTTATTAACCAAAGCATCGATTACGAGACCTGGATTTGGCATCTGAAAAAGATCCTCAGAAAACACATTCGCTTGGTAAGAGGAAACAAAAACACCTGCTTCATGGGCCGGCATGAAAAATCCAACCAATGCTTTAGGATCATCTTTAATGTGTGTGTAGGCTAGTTTTAGCGCTTCCATAACCAACTTGAACTTTCTAACTGCAATTCGAACCACATCTGGAATAACATCTTCAGCAAAACCACCTGCTTCCACGTATTGATTCACTATATTTCCAATATAATTCAATAAACTCACTCGGCGCTTATCATTCTTGAAATGAAATAAGTCATGATAGGCAAAACCCAAACGACTTGATTCCGGTTCACCATGAACGTCTTTCACCTCTTTCAACGGGATTCCAATGTCATAAATCTCATCTAACCAATTTTGGAGCAGATGGGGGATAGGAAAAACGTCAACCCCTAACGAAGGAACAATAAAAGGAACGGCCAAATGTTTAACGATTTCTTTAGAAATAAGATGCCATGCCTCATCAGAGACATTTGGAAAATATGATTCCTTGTGGCCCGACGTATAATAATACTCATCAGTCTTTGCAAGACTGGTTGCCCATTTATAGAGATCCACGACAACGGCATTGCCTCGTGTGTCTTTTGATAATAAAGCATCCAGATATTCATGATGCGGAACGTGGCTGAAAAGGTCTTTCTCTGTTTTTGTTATGCCTTCAAGAGCTAAGAAACGGAAATGCATATCCATAAGCCAATTCGGTGAAACCCGCTTCTCTTCAAGAGTCTCCATGACTTCTACGATTAATTTTGCTAAATTTACTTTATTGCTTTCTGGTACCACCAGATATTCATCTTTCATCACAGTCAAAAGCTTATCCGCAAAAGGAACAAATAATTCTTGATGTTCTACGATTGCTTGATCACTATTGGAACCATCACTATGCTCACGACAAAAGGCCCGAAATGCTTCAACAGCATTACGCGCTTCCTCATCTAAAGCATTTTTACGATCCCCAAGAATTTGCGTTGCCAAATCACTATTTTGATGCGCTTGCAATCTTATTGCGTTTTCTTCATTCCCAGCCTTTAATGCTTCATCAATTCGAAGCAATTCCAATAAAGATAGAGGAAGGTCACCGATATTCTGAGGATTGATATCAACACCTGCTAAAACAACCCCAGAGGTGTTCATTTCAGTATCTTCAACAGTCCAACTCGTTGAGCAAAGACTCGTCATCATAATTAATGATAACGTCAAATTTCTTTTCATAGACTTCACGATAATTTCCCTTTTTTAAATATAAAATTATGTTGATTTTAACAAATTGTTAAATTGTATATGGTGATATTTTGAATTATTGTCAAGAGAATTATAACTAATAATTGATTTCTATCCCCCCAAGCACGGTGGGGGGAAAAGAATTAATAACTGAGGTCAGTTTATTTGGGTTAGAACAGACGAATGTTCAAGTCCTGTCAGCTTACAAACTTTGCTTCTTTTTTCAAGTCATCTGGAATGGATATCCCAAGCTTTTCAGCTGACGTGGTATTGATAGCCAAATCCATTTTGTGATCAACTTCGACCAGCAAATCACCAGCTTTTTCGCCTTTCAAAATTTTAGCCACCATTTGGCCCGCCTTATATCCCATCGTTTTATGGGACGCTGATCGGACGGCCAAAATACCCTGCTCAGCAGAATCCAAATCAGGGGTAAATACGGGCAGATTATGGGTGCGGCCCATTCCTACAACCCCTGCGATGGACGCCATCACCGTGTTATCATTGGGAATGAAAATCGCGTCTGCTTTTCCAACCAAACTTAAAGCTGCCGAAATGGTCTCTGAGGTTTTTGAGGTTGTCGCCAACACAACAGAAAGCCCCATTTTTGGAGCCAGTTCTTTCAATAATAATACAGCCTTTGCGGAATTGGTTTCGCCTGGATTATAAAGAACTCCGATTGTTTTCGCATTCGGAAGTAGCTTCTTTATAAGCTCCAGCTGTGGCTTTAGCGCTAGGCCATCGCTTACGCCTGTGACATTCTCCGGGCGCTTATCTAAAGTAGAGACCAACTTCGCCTCTAAAGGGTCCGACACGGCCGCGAAGACCACGGGCACCCCAATCTTTGCCATGGGTTGAATCAAACTCTGAGCAGAAGGTGTTGCAATGCCAACCGCAACATCTGGCTTACGACCTGCAAAACCAACGGCGATTTGAGTGACTGTCGCCATATTACCTTGGGCATTTTCATACACGATGGTGACGGTTTTCCCGTCTTCAAATCCAGCATCTTTCAAGGCCTCGATAATCCCTTCTCGCTCCTTCGTCAAAGCGTCATGCTCCACAATTTGACTAATGGCAACCAGGGGAAGTTTGGGTGTGTCATCCCCCTGACACACCCCGAAGAAAGCTAAAATGAGTAAATGGAGGGGCTTCATGATTGAGTACCTCCTCGTTTCATATCTTTTGGAATAGTAATACCCAAAGTTTGTGCAGTCTTTTCATTCAATTGTGTAGTAACTTTTGCCGGGAACTCAATCTTCAGATCCGTGGTCTTTGCTTCACCACGAAGAATTTTGGCTACCATACGTCCTGTCTGGCGCCCAATCTCATATTGATCCGCCCCAAGAAGAGCCAAGGCACCACTCTTGGTAAGATCTCCGTCGCTGGCAAATAAGGCGATTTTATTCTCTGCGCAAATCTGCCCAATCCCATTTAGCGCAGCCAACGCTGTGTTATCATTATTAATGAAAATGGCATCAACCTTACCTGCAAGTCCTTGAGCTGCTGTTGGCACCTCACTTGTTTTTGAAGCAGATGCGGCGACGACCTCCAGCCCTTTGCCTTTTGCTTCAATCTGCATTTGAGCTAACAAACTAGCGGAATTGGCTTCTCCAGGATTGTAAATCACCCCAATGCGCTTAAGTGTTGGCATCAATTTCAAGACAATCTCAAATTGGTCTTTCACCGGAACAAAGTTAGAAACACCCGTAATATTCCCCTCCAGCTTTGCGCCTTTGGGATCCGTCACTGAAGCAAAAACTATAGGGGTTGTACCCTTCGCAGCACTTAAGGCTGCTTGAGCGACCGTGGTTCCAATGGCGATTATTAGATCCACCTTTTGCCCCATACACTTTTGAGCAATCTGAGATCCAAGAGCAGGATTTCCTTGAGCAGAATCCCAATTCAATTGAAGATTGTCTTTAAAACCTTGGTTTGATAATTCATCTTGAATGCCCTTGTAGGTTTCATCCAAAGCAGGGTGTTCAATCACCTGAATCACGCCAACTTTGTAAGTGGGCATCACAGAAGGGGGGTTAGTAGGCACTGCGCCAAAGGCAGCAGCCATTGACACGAGGTAACAAGTCGCGGTTTTTATAATCGTTTTAAAGGCCATGATAAAGTACTCCATTTTAATATTCGTATATCTGATTCATTTTCACATAAATAATTTAAATAATAATAGCTATGATGGTGATCCATAATTTCTCTCCTAAGGTTAATAATTCTATTTCTTAACAACATGTTGTGCACGTGCCAATACCGCTTCTGGGAAAGTGATATTTAGCGCTTTGGCAGTGTCCAAATTGACGGATAACTCAACATTTTTCGGTGTTTCAACCGGAATGGATTGAATATCTGTCCCTTTTAGATAACGCGCCACCATGGTGCCTGTTTGCCGTCCCAAGCCATATTGGCTGTGGGTTACAGTCGCAAGGCATCCCTGTTTTACCGACTCTGGATCCGCACAGAAGATCGGCATTCCATTTTCTTTAGCCACTTTGAGCAAACCCTCTAGGGCCGCAACGACAGTGTTATCATTGGAAATATAAATCGCGTCCACTTTGCCAACCAACGACTTAGTCGCCGCCGTTACGTCGACCATATTTCCGGCAGTGGCCCTCACAAGAGTCATCCCTTTTTGAGCTAACAATTTTTCAAGAATCTCCAATGTAGCAACCGAGTTGCTTTCTCCAGGATTGTAGACAACCCCAATTTTTTGAGCCTTTGGCAGCACTTCTTGAATCAGCGCAACTTGCTGTACAACCGGTGGCATATCGGAAACACCCGTTACCCCTTTACCTGCCCTATCCATACTAGGAACCAATTTTGAGGAAACGGGGTCGTTCACTGCCGCAAAAATGACCTTGATTCCTTTCGGGCTTGCAGCTGCATAGACCGTCTGTGCGGAAGGGGTGGAAATGGGAACGATAATATCTGGATTTTGACTGGCGAATTTTTGACCAATTTGGGTCGCAAGCGCAATATTCCCTTGGGCATTTTCGAACAAAATATCGCACACAACATTCTGCTCCCTCAACTCATCCTCAATGCCTTTTCGAATGAGATCAAGGGATGGATGCGGCACAATTTGGGTTATCGCAACCGTGAAACGTTTGGTATCAGATGATGCTGCAAAGCTTGACAAAATCATGCCAACAGAAACAACACCACAATAAATAATTTTTTTGAAATTAAGATTTTTCATAAACATTCTCCTACATTTTTAAAACAAAACAATAACAAACCTAGTGATCACCAATGGTGATAGGCGCGCCATCGTCCGTAATAAAGATGCAAGAACTGTTCCACAAAAAATCCTTAATAGATATAAAACTTACACACCACATTATGTGGAGATGGATGTGGAATTTGTCAAGGAAAATTTTCTATAAATTCCCGCACATCCAGAGAGTGATTCATATATTTGAGTGCTAAAATTAAAAAGCAGGTTCCTTTCATCAAGGAACCTTGGGCAAATTTTTCTTAATGGTCTTATCTCATAGAGCGTCTTGCTATTCTGATTCCATCCTTCGTACATCCAAGTTCTAAAAGCTCTTGATCCGTGAGATTTGGATTTATTTTGAGGTGTTCTTTTGCCCGGAATACCGCTTCATCAAATGAACTACCTCTATTTTTTTCTTGAGCAATTTTTTCTTCAACAGTTTTCTTCTGATCTATTCCAAATGCAGAAACTGATAAATTCCCAAAAAATAATACTGTTAAAAATGGTGCCACATATTTTTTCATAGAAACTAACTCCTTAATAGTTTTATTTAAACTGGTCACCGTTTAAGAATAACATGTAATAAATTTTAATTAAAATAGAGATTCTCAGTTCTATCTTGCTATTTCTATCAAGTCATAGTAAAAACCTATGATATTGGTCGCATAGCTCAGCGGTAGAGCACTACGTTGACATCGTAGGGGTCACAGGTTCAATCCCTGTTGCGACCACCAT
>JAIESE010000006.1 GCA_019746225.1 Alphaproteobacteria bacterium
GGCTCAACGTCTTTGAGAGCTGGTTTAGGCGCTTGTGGCGCTTGTGCAGACCTGTCAGCTTGTAAAAGATGTTGATCGTGAGTAGGGTCTATTTTCATTGGCTCAACGTCTTTGAGAGCTGGTTTAGGCGCTTGTGGCGCTTGTGCAGACCTGTCAGCTTGTAAAAGATGTTGATCATGAGTAGGGTCTATTTTCATTGGCTCAACGTCTTTGAGAGCTGGTTTAGGCGCTTGTGGCGCTTGTGAAGACCTGTCAGCTTGTAAAAGATGTTGATCATGAGTAGGGTCTATTTTCATTGGTTCAACTTCTTTGAGAGCTGGTTTATGAGGAGCCACTTCATGGGATTTATGAGGCTCATGGGATTTATGAGGAGCACCTGCTCCTGAAGTACCTGGGCTTGTGAATCCACCACCCTTATTCTCTAACATATCAGGTGAATAAGGTTTGCTGGTCACATCCTTAGGTTGTTTTTTGGCGAAATAATGATGAGGCAAGTTTTCACTGGTTGGGCCTGCTGCGAATTGGGTAGGCGCTTTGCGTGGCGCATGGCGTCTTGCCGTTTCCGTTTCCTTAATTGCTGCCAACTCTTCTTGTGTTTTTGGCGTATGCTTTTGGGTAGATGATAGGGGTTCTCTTGGTTCTTGAGACGGATCCGACAACATTTTTTTTGATTTCAGATCTTCAAGTTCTTTATCCCGTGCTTTTTGTTGGGCTTGACGTCTTTCTTCTCCAGCAGTCGTCCCCTGGTCTCTATTTAACCAGCGATCTCTAATGCTGGGTTTGGCAGCATGAGGCTCTTCTGGTGTGGCTTTGTTTGCTAAGTCAGCTTCCTTCTTTTTTTGTTTAGCTTCTCTTGCATCTTTTGCTCTTTTTTGGATTTTTTCCCAATGGGTCATAGGTTTTGCTTCCGGCGTCTCTGAAGCAGAAGGGGTTGGAGTTGGTGTTGCATCGCCCGCAAAGGCAATTGGGGAAATCCCCCCCAAGAATGCAATTGTAAGCGTACTTATAACTAGGGTTGATGTTTTCGCGGACATTTGACTCTCCTAAAATATAAAAATGGATGATGTTTCATTATTAAGGATACCAGAATATGATTAATGAAGGGTTAATTGCCTATTGGCTTCACGAGCCTCCTGCCAAATCTTTTCTTAAAGACATCCCTTAAGAGGTTTGATATAGTTTTTTCCGGGAGACCGGTCTTGGACGTGAACCTCGCTAACCTGGTCAGGTCCGGAAGGAAGCAGCCATAACGAGTTCTTTTGCGGGTCAGGATTCGGTCTCCCACTATATTCTACATTTGAAAGATAGATGACACCAGATGACGCAAAATTCCCCCCTCCCAGCGACACCGTATCGAGTCTTAGCCCGCCAATATCGTCCCCAAAAGCTCTCTGAGCTGGTGGGCCAAGATACTTTGGTCAAAACCCTTGCCCAAGGGATTGAGCGCAATCGCTTGCCCCATGCATTTCTCTTGCACGGGATTCGGGGCGTTGGTAAGACAACCACCGCGCGGATCCTGGCCAAGGCTTTGAATTGCCTTGGGGTTGATGGGAAGGGCGAGCCAACGCCTGATCCTTGTGGCCTGTGTGACGCATGCGTTGCGATCTCTGAAGATCGGCACATGGATGTGCTGGAGATGGACGCCGCCAGCCGGACCGGCGTGGATGATGTGCGTGAAGTCATTGAAGCGGCGCGATATAAGGCGGTCAGCGGGCGTTATAAGATCTACATCATCGACGAAGTTCATATGCTCTCTAAGAGTGCATTCAATGCGCTTTTGAAGACGCTAGAAGAACCGCCGCCCCATGTAAAATTTATCTTTGCTACCACAGAAATTCGGAAAGTCCCTGAGACTGTCCTGTCACGCTGTATGCGGTTTGACTTGAAGCGGGTTGAGCCAAAGATTCTCTTTGACCATTTTATGAGTATTATGGGCAAAGAAACCCTCACCATTGAAGAAGAGGCGCTTGCCCTTATTGTCCGAGCCGCAGACGGGTCGGTGCGCGATGGCCTCTCTTTGCTGGATCAAGCTATTGCGTTATCAGACGGCACCATCACGACCACAACTGTTCGGGATATGCTGGGATTGGTGGATCGCGGTGCCGTATTTGCGCTTCTTCGGTCTCTCTTGCATGGACAAGTGGCTGAGGCGTTAACCCAGGTTCGGAATCTGTATCAACGGGGCGGGGATCCCGTCGTCTTGATGGAAGACTTGCTGGACCTTGTTTACTGGTTGACCTGTTTAAAGACAGCGCCCCAGCTGCAGCAAGATGTGACTTGGCCGGAAAGTGATCGGATCCAAGGGGCTGAGATCGTGAAGACGCTTTCACTGCCTGCCCTTATGCGGGTTTGGCAAGTTCTCCATAAAGGATATGAGGAAGTCTCCCGCTCGCCCCTGTCGGCGCAAGCCGCAGAAATGGTGTTGGTGCGGGTGGCCTATTTGAGTGATCTCCCTCAAGCGGACGAACTATTAAGTGCCCTTCATGGGGTGCCGCGGGCGAGGCCAGCGATAGCTCCAACCGTTGAAGTTGTTGAGAAGAGCTCGTCACCGGTTACACCTCCAAGTGTTACGCCTTCAAGCCCAGAGGTGCAAATACATGCGCGCGCTGTTACCTCTCCCCTTGCCCAGGATACGGCTACGCCTACGGCTACGCCTACGCCGTGGCGAGTGGGAGAGGTCGCTCCTAGCGAAAGCGATGGAGCGGGTGAGGGGTTGGAAGAGACTCAGTCATTAGAAGAATCACCGATATTACCCCCAACCTTTCCAGCTCTCTTAGAGCTTCTTCAAGGGGCGAAAGAACCCATATTATATAGCAATATCCTTCAAGATATTCACCTTGTGTCTTACGCGCCGGGGTCCATGACTGTTCGTTTAAGTGATATGGCGGCAAAGACCTTGCCAACCCAATTGCGTCAAGTTCTGGAGCGTGTGACAGGCCAATCTTGGATCGTTGATGTGACCACAGAAGGGGGCGACCCAACCCATGCGCAGCAGAAGAAAACGGCCCATGAGGAGGCGGTGAAAATCAGTCAGGAGCATCCGCTTGTACAATCTTTAACATCAAGTTTTCCGGGCTCAACGGTAACGTCGAAATAATAAACTAAGGAGTTTTACATTATGAAAAATATCAATCAAATGATGAAGCAAGCGCAGCAAATGCAAGCAAAAATGGCTGAAATGCAAGAACAATTGAATTTGGTGGAAATGACCGGCGCCTCTGGGGGCGGCATGGTCAAAGTGACTGTGAATGGCAAGAGCGAGATGAAGGCTTTGAGCATAGATCCCTCTCTCGTTGACCCCAAAGAAGTCGAAGTCTTAGAAGACTTGATCATTGCAGCCTTTAATGATGCCAAGGCAAAGGTTGAAGCTCATGTTGCTGAAGAAATGGGAAAAATTACCGGCGGATTGAATCTGCCAGGGGGCATGAAGCTGCCCTTTTGATGGGGGGAGAGGTGGTTGAGGAAAATGTTCGGCTTCATCAACATAAACGGTGTCATTGCGAGCGAAAGCGAAGCAATCCAGGGGCCAAAGAAAAGTTATTTAAAGCTTTAATTGAAACATATAAAGTTCTCAGATCTCTATGGTTGCCCCTGGATTGCTTTGTCGTTCGCCATCGCTAGCGCTCATGCTTAACTCCGCGCAATGACGGCGATTGGGTTGCTTTTAAAGGCTAATACTCTAAAGATAACTCTACAGATGAATCTAACATCCCCCCCCCCACTACCCCCGCAGGCGTGACAATGCCTCGTCGATTTTCCCCTTTCGCTCCCCAAACGCTTCGAGGCGATCTTGCATCTCCTCGATAATCTCTGGTTTTGCACGTTCCATGAAGTCTGGATTGGACAGACGCTTGTTGCAGCTCTCAATCTCGGAACTTAACTTAGAAAGCTCTTCTTGCAGACGCTTAATTTCAGCCGGGATATCAATGCTGCCGCTTAAGGGCAGAATGATGGGAGAGTTTTCCACAATAAAGAGGGCGGCTTCTTTTAAGGCCGGTGGCTTTTCTGCAAACGTCTGAATGGCCTCGATGCGCCCCAGTCGTAAGAGGATGGCTTCGTGACGGGAGAGGCGGGCTTGAATCTCTGGTGTTGCCTCATAGACATGCAAAGGAAGGGTTGAAGCAGGCGGGACATTGAACTCGGCGCGACGTGAGCGAATACCGCTGATAACTTGAACAATCCAATCCATTTCTTGGCGCGCAGAGGTGTCTGTTGCCTCGAGAGGGATGGGCCAGGATTGGTTCATGAGCAATCCGACTTTCCCGCCCGTAAACTCCTTCCACAAGACTTCTGTGATGAAAGGGGTGACGGGGTGGGCAATTTTCATGATTTGAACAAACGCCCATGCCGCTGTTTGGCGGGCCTCCTTAGCGAGATTCTCATCTTGGAAAATGGGTTTGAGGAATTCCAAATAATAGTCGCAGTAGGTTCCCCAAACAAATTGGTAAATATGGCTCGCTGCTTCATCAAAACGATAAGCGTCAAGAGCTTCTATTACTCGGGCAGTAAGGAGAGTGATTTGGCCAACGATCCAGCGATTTACGGTGTGCTGGCAGGTTTTGGGGTCAAATGCTTCGTCATAGGTACAGTCGTTCATTTGCAAGAAGCGGGCCGCATTCCAAATCTTTGTCATGAAGTTTCGCCCACTCTCAATGCGGGATTCGCCAAGTTTCAGATCCCGCCCTGGGACGGCTAATGCAGCCAAAGAAAAGCGCAAAGCGTCCGTGCCAAATTTGTCCATATAGGTTAAAGGGTCAATCACATTGCCCTTTGTTTTGGACATCTTGGAGCCCTTTTCATCACGAACCATGCCGTGAATGTAGACTGTTTTAAAGGGAACTTCTTTCATAAAGTGCAGACCCATCATCATCATGCGCGCAACCCAAAAGAATATAATGTCAAAGCCAGTATCCAACACATCCGTTGGATAATAGCGCTTGAGCTCGGGGGTTTTTTCAGGCCATCCTAAGGTCGAGAAAGGCCAAAGGGCTGATGAAAACCACGTATCGAGGACGTCTGTGTCGCGGGTCAGGTCAACAGCATCGCCATAATAGGCCACCGCTTGAATGCGGGCTTCCTCTTCGGTTTCTTCCACAAAAGCATGACCATCCGGTCCATACCATACGGGCACTTGATGTCCCCACCAGATTTGGCGGGAGATACACCACGGTTGAATGTTGCGCAGCCATTCAAAATAAGTGGCTTGGGAGTGTTCTGGAATGAACTTGGTGCGGCCATCTTCTACGGCTTTTATAGCCGGGATTGCCAAGGTCTTCGCATCCACAAACCATTGGTCCGTGAGCCAAGGCTGAATTTGAACACCAGACTTCTCTCCATGGGGAACCGTATTCACGATGGTGTCTGTTTTCTCAAGAAGCCCTAAGACCTCCAAGTCCGCCAGCACTTGACTGCGGGCTTTATCAATCGTTAATCCCTGATAATTGTTGGGCACGTTTTCGTTCAGGCACGCACTCTTGTCCAGGATATTAATGAGGGGAAGATTGTGGCGTCGGCCCACTTCAAAGTCGTTAAAATCGTGGCCCGGGGTTATTTTAACCGCACCACTCCCCTTGCTAGGGTCACAATATTCATCGCCTACAATGGGGATTGTACGCTCGGTGAGGGGCAAATGAACATGCTTGCCGATGAGGTGTTGATAGCGTTCATCTTCGGGATGAACCGCAACGGCAACATCTCCCAGCATCGTTTCCGGGCGGGTCGTGGCGACTGTGATAAATGTTCCTTCTTGGTCAACAAGCGGATATTGAATGTACCAAAGATGTCCCTTTGACTCTTCTGAAATAACTTCCAAATCTGACACGGCTGTTTGCAGTTTCGGATCCCAATTGACCAGGCGCTTATCCTTATAAATCAATCCTTCTTTATAAAGGGAAACGAAGACTTTTGTTACCGCCTGACTCAACCCTTCATCTAAGGTAAAGCGCTGGCGGGCCCAATCCGGAGAAATGCCGAGGCGACGTTGTTGACGCACGATCATATCGCCCGATTCTCCCTTCCATTCCCAAATTTTCTCAATAAAGGCGTCGCGCCCCAAATCTTGACGGGTGATGTTCTTCTCCGCCAACTGACGCTCTACGACAAATTGAGTGGCGATTCCGGCATGGTCTGTGCCCGGTTGCCACAAAACATCCAACCCTTGCATGCGCTTAAAGCGAATCAAAATATCTTGGATAGTATAGGTCAGCGCGTGACCCACATGCAGGCTACCAGTTACATTTGGTGGGGGCATCATAATTGTATAAGGTTTTTTTGGGGAATTTGGATCGCACGCAAAGGCGCCAGAGGCTTCCCAGGCTTTATAAATGTCGCCTTCTATCGATTGGGGATCAAAAGTTTTGTCAAGCATAATCAATGTCTCAATTAGTTTTTAATAGGGTCGTTTACACAATCAATACCGGATTTTGCTAAAGAACGCTATAAGAACGATATTAAAGTCTCTAGATCTGCGGGAAGAGGGGCCTCAAAAATCATGAGCTCTCCCGAGCGAGGATGTAGGAATTTTAACTGAAAAGCATGCAGAGCTTGGCGAGGGAAAGCTACGACCTCGGGGGCAAAGGCTTTCTTGGCCCATTTGGGGACGCGCCCATAAACCGGATCACCAACGAGCGGATGCCCGATATGGGCCATGTGGACACGAATTTGGTGGGTCCGTCCCGTTTCGAGTTCACACCGAACCATGGAAATGCTTTGAGATACGTCGTCTTTGGCAAAAAACCGTTTGATCACGCAATAATGGGTGATGGCTGGCTTTCCGCCGCTCGGGACCACAGCCATTTTTTGGCGATTTTTGGGGCTTCGTCCAATATCTCCTTCAATGATCGCCTCTTTGGGTTGAGGAATTCCCCACACGATGGCCAAATAGGAACGAGAAAGCGTGCGATTGGTAAATTGGGCGCTTAAGCCTTGATGGGCGATATCATTCTTTGCCACAACCATCAAGCCACTCGTTTCCTTATCCAGGCGATGTACGATTCCTGGGCGACGCACGCCACCGATGCCGGAAAGACTTTCTTTACAATGAGCTAGAAGCGCATTCACCAATGTTGATTCACGGTGGCCAGGTGCTGGGTGAACAACCATACCTGCAGGTTTATCAAGAACGAGCAGATCATCATCTTCATAAATAATGGATAATGGAATGTCTTCCGCATGGGGATAGTCATCGATCGCGGGGGGTATCTTTAAGGTATAGACCTCACCTTCCTGCACTTTGCGGGATGCGGATGTGATAATTTCGCCACAACACTCCAGCTTATTATCGTCCATGAGAGCTTTGATGCGCGTCCGGGTTAAGGGGGAAAGGGCTTGTGCTAAAAATTTGTCGAGCCTTTGTTTTTCATCTTCTTTTTCAACGATGATGGTGATGATTTCCAATAAAAATGTCCTTCGCGCTATCTGATCTTTTATTCTACACTCCTTTATGTACGCATCTTTCTCACAAAAATCTAGAAAAGGTTTGCAGATGCTATATTGCAATTTACAACTAAATTTGTCTAAAATGACCAGCGATCTGTCCGACAAACATAAAAATTTAGCTCTTGAGAGCTTTGTTGGTGTGTTGAATCGTTTGGGTTGAAGTCAAAGCAATGCTTGAATTAAGCAAGGTTTTAGTCATAAAAATATTTTAAGAAAGGTCAAAAAATGAATCGCATCTTTTTAACTGTACTCTCTTCTGTCGCTTTGTTTTCTATCTCACAATCTAAGGTTGTGGCAGCTGCAGCTGCGCCTGCGGATTCGCCTTCACCCCAACACCTGGCCCATCATCCAGAGGATCACTCTAAAGCTGGAAGCGAAAAGAGCGCAGCCGACATGGCTAAGGAACTTGAAGATCGTTTGGCAAAATTAAAGGATGCGGGTGCTTCTTTGAATGCTGAGTTGAAAGCTGAGTTTGATTACAATTTAGAAATTGCCGACATTGAGATTAAGGCCTTAAAGAATCCGATTCATAGGGACCACAAGCGGCATGCTCATTCTTGTGGCCGCCATTTAGCGTCTGCTGAACATATTCTCAAAAAACATGAGCATCAAGTGGCGCGTGAAAAGAAAGAACAAGACCGCAAAGCAAAAATGGAAGAACGAAAGTTAAGAGCTCAAGAACGCAAAGCGAAAGCCGAAGAACGCAAGGCAAAGAGAGAAGAAGCTCGAAAAGAAAAACACCAAAAGCATGGGGACCACCATGATAAGCATGAAGCTTCTGTCCCCCATAAAGACAATGCAGAGACTAGTGATCATGGAAAGAAAGAAGGCGCTGAAGTTGCTGCGACAAACACGGAAGCTGACAAGCCAGTGAGTGAAGAAAAGAAGTAGGTTACTTATCTGGAGAAGTTTTCCTTTCAACTGATCGGTCGTCATTGCGAGCACCCTAAAGACCCAAAAGGGTCTGGGGTGCCCGGCAATCTAAGGGCAACATAACGGATCTGGATCGTTGTTTCTTTCGTTTGCCGCTGCAATGACAGCTTAGTTGTTTTGTAATTACATTAATGATTTATTTAATAAAGTCCTTAATGTCACACCCTACCTAGCCATGGATGCTCCTCGCCAAACCTATCCCCCCAGTATCTTCTTGACATTTGAGGAATATGCTGTATTGTCAGGCTCATATGGCAGGACTCATAAATCCCCAAAAGTGTAATTGATTTCATAACACGTCTTCAGGTTACAATAAGATTTATTATATAAGTATCGTTTATTGATCTTCATTGCGTCAAAAAGATGATCTAACATCTGCCGACTAAAATGTTTCCAAAATACTTTGGAAATATACAAAAATGAATCAATAAAAGGATAAATATATTATGTCAGCAATTCCCAACTTAAAATTAAGTGATCAACCTCTAGAGCTCGAAGTGCACCCTATAGAGCTCGAAGTGCACCCTATAGAGCTCGAAGTGCACCCTATAGAGCTCGAAGTGCACCCTATAGAGCTTGATGTGCAACCTATAGAGCTTGATGTGCAACCTATAGAGCTCGAAGTGCACCCTATAGAGCTTGATGTGCAACCTATAGAGCTTGATGTGCAACCTATTGAGCTCGATGTGCAGCCTAGTGAGCTTCCTGAGCTAAAACCTTTGCAAAAACCTCTTCAAAAATCTGAGCAAAAACTTGAGCAAAAAGGCGCAAGCGACACGTTCGATTCCTTCGCTTTTCCGGAAAGTATTACACAATCCTTGAAAGACATGGGTATCAGCTGTCCAACGCCAGTGCAGGCCGCGACAATTGCTATTGCCATTGAAGGCCAAGACGTTATGGCTTCTGCTCAAACGGGTACGGGCAAAACTTTGGCTTATACCATTCCCTTAATGGTGCGACTACTCGCATCCCCTCACAGCAACGCGCTTGTGTTAGCGCCGACAAGAGAACTTGCGGCACAGGTTCGCGATGTGTTGCGTCAACTTTTGGGCCGTCGCCCTTCATTCAACATGGCGCTGCTGATTGGTGGTGAATCCATGGGCAAACAATTTGCCCAATTGAAGGGTCGTCCTCGTATTATCGTTGGAACGCCTGGACGTATTTGTGATCACTTGAACCGGGGCAGTTTAAGCTTGAAAAATACCGGATTCCTCGTTATCGACGAAGCCGACCGCATGTTGGATATGGGCTTTAGCATCCAGTTGGATGAGATTGCCAAATTCTTGCCAAAAGATCGTCAAACCTTGATGTTTTCGGCAACGATGCCAGGTAACATCATTAAATTGTCGCAAAAGTACTTGCAAGATCCTGCGCGTGTGAGCGTGGATTCAACAACAAAAGCTGCACCAAAGATTAAGCAAGAGATTATTCGCACGACCCCAGGCGACAAATTCCCCAATCTATTGAGAGAGTTAAATGAGCGTGAAGGGTCTGTGATCGTCTTCGTTAAAACAAAACGGGGAGCCGACCAATTGGCAGAAAAGCTTCGTAAACAAGATTTAAGCGCGGATTCCATCCACGGTGATTTGAAACAACGCCAGCGCGATCGTGCCATTTTACATTTCCGCAATAGCAGAACTCGAATCATGGTGGCAACAGACGTAGCTGCGCGTGGTCTGGATATCCCACACATTCGCCACGTCATTAACTATGACTTGCCGCAATGTCCGGAAGATTATATCCACCGTATTGGCAGAACAGCTCGCGCCGGGTCTGAAGGTAATGCTTTGTGTCTCATTTGTCCGGATGATAATGCCAAGTGGAATGCAATCAATCGCTTGATGAATCCAGGGGCGCCAAAAGAACCAGCCAATCAAGGCGGTGGGCGTTCTGGTCCAAAGTCTTATCGGGGTCGCTCAGGCAGCGGAAGAGTTCAAGCAACCGGTGAAAGCCGTTCTGACTTTCCACGCCGCAAAGAGGGCACTGGAGGTGGTTTTGGTAAATCCACGGGAAAAACATGGGGAAAACCGCGCCGTGAAGGCGATCAACCCTCTAGCAACTCTTCTGGAAAATCATGGGGCAAACCAGGGACAGAATCTTCTGGAAATTCTTGGGGGGGTCCAAGAACCGACTCTTCAGGGGCGGCAGACTGGAAATCAAGCTGGAAATCAGGGGGCAAAGCTGAAGGTCAATCTTCTGACAGAAGATCACCCGTAAACGCCAGCGGCGGCAAAACATGGACACCTCGCGGAGAATCAACAGGCGCACCGGGCCGTAAGCCAGCCGGCAAGACCTGGGGCCAACCGCGTAGCGATGCATCCGGTGGTCAACCACCCCGTAAACCATGGGGTGGAGGAAATAACAAACCGTCTGGTTTTAATCCATCCGGCGCCAAAAAGGGCCCCAACAAGAGATTTTCTCGCGGGGCTTAAGGGCATTATGCGTTTGTGGCGACGCTGATTTTAGGCAAACAAATTATGTCATTGCGAGGAACGAAGTGACGTGGCAATCCATGTATTTGATTGTTTCAACTTATAATAGGTTGCAGGGATTTGAAATACATGGATTGCCACGTCCCGCCAAGCAAAGATTGCTTGGCGCTCCTCGCAATGACTGAATTTGTTTGATATTTATGAATGCTTAAAAAGATTCTTTTTCACTTCTTCTCTTTACAGTCTTGGCCACAGACGTGCTTTTCTTGCACAACCTTCCCATTCAACAACCAAGCGGTTGGAAAATTTTGGTCAGATCCCCTGCAGTGAGTGACTTCAATACAACTTCCCTTTGTCTTCGCCTCTTCGACGAGGCTTGACGGGTTGCCTTGCCCTTGGTCGGCATGAACGCTCGTTAAATTTGCTGCAATTATTAGTGATATGATTGAATATCTCATTTTAAACTCTCCATATAATACATTAATTGTTATGTGTAAAACACGTAATGTATAAGTCATTATCTTGTTCTTAGTATGTATATAGATATGAATATTAAAATTACAAGAATTTATTTAAAAATTTAATGAATACTTAGTGTTGAGATTTGTTGTATTTATGCCATCTTCTTCAACAGCAATGCTTCCCAGTCATTGAGGGTTCGGTGGCTCACCAAATGAAGCCCATGAGCTGCATAAGCTTTGACGATGTCATCACGATGCCGACTCAACAATCCGGACAAAATCACGAGACCTTCGGGGGCAAGGGATTGCGCGAGAGAAGGCGCCATCTCAATGAGAGGGGTTGCCAAAATATTGGCCACAATCAAGTCATAGGGGCCATGGTCTGTCACTTGCCAGCACTCAAATCCCTCACTGACATATGCTTTCACGAGCCCATCACATTTGTTGAGTTCCGCATTGTTGGTGGTTACTCGCACGGACTCTGGGTCTATGTCTGCTGCAATGACCGGCACATTCCAGGTTTTCGCAATGGCCATGCCCAAGATGCCAGAGCCACAGCCCATATCCAGAGGTTTTTGAGGCGCAAATCCCTGTTTGGCTAAATCATCAAGCGTCATAAGGCATGTTGTGGTGGTCTCATGTTCCCCGGAACCAAAAGCCGTTGCCGCATTGATCTCTAGCGTCACAGATCCTTCCGGGGGCTTGGGAACGGTGTGACTTCCATATACATAATACCGTCCGATTTGGCGGGGCGGGAAGTTCTTCCAAGTGGCCTCGAGCCAGTCGGTTTCAGGAAGTTCTTCGATGAGGAGGGGAGGGACAATTACATTTAAGGGAGCACAAGCCGTGCTAAGAATTCTCGAAAAAAGGCCCTTATCCGGCTCAGTGGTTGTAATCGCTTCGACAACCCAAACATCAATATCCTTAGTCTCAAACCAGGAAACAGCAGAAACATGCTCCTCCAAAGCAGCACCAAGGTCTGCGGCTATGGCCGGATCACAGTGAAAAAAAATTCTCCAAAACATGTCTCAATTCTCCAAGTTATAAGGAATCTATCAGGGTTTGATATCAACCGGTGTTCCGATTGATGTCGCTGCATAAATTTCCTCTATCTCTGGATTTGTAACAGCAATACACCCTCTCGTCCAGTTGCTGAAGGCATGGAATCTTCCAACCCATTCAAAACCTTTTCCAAGGCCATGGATCATAATGTCATTACCCGGGGGAACATTGTTGGCAATTGCCTGTTTTAGGTCTTTCTCATTGGGGTAGGAGAGTTTAAGAGATAAGTGAAATTTGCTTGAGCCATTCTTGGCAATAATCTTGTAATGGCCCTCCGGTGTTCTGCCATCTCCTTGACTTACTTTTGGACCTTTGGGTTGCGAGCCTAAGGCTATTCTATAGTCTCTCAGGGGGGTATCTCCTTGATAAACTGTCATTTTCTGAGCGTGTTTCTCAACAAGAATACGGGTAATAGAGGGAAGAGGCTTTGAAGGGGCTTGATTGTAGTAGTACAGACCAATCAGGCTTAAAATGAAAAGAACAGACCAACCCCAGGGGACTGAGAAATTAAAGGGATGATCAAAGGATACTTTGCTGTTCTTTGTGAGCTTCAGGTTTGTTTGATCAACAGATTTGTTTTCTTCATCTTTCATAAGCGCAATATGAGACTAAATTCATAATATTTCAATCTTTGTAGAGAATATCAAAACTGTGTTGCTCATTCCTTTTCCACAAAGTCAGCCATGACTTTTTTCATGCCTGCTGCTTCAAAGTCAATTTCGAGTTGGTCCCCGTTGACGGCAATCACCCGCCCATAGCCAAACTTTTGATGAAAGACCCGATCTTGGGGGCGATGGTCATGATGGGGCCGCAACGGAATGTCGGAGAACTCCGCTTCAATAAACGCTGACGCCTTAGAGGGAAGGGGAGATGCAGTCCGCAGGGATGATGGGGCGGGGAGCTCGCTGCCATTTGGCTGGATTAAGATTACGTGGTCAGCGGGCAGTTCCTTAATAAAGCGGGAAGGGAGCATATGCTGCCATCCTTGGTAGGTCCGGCGATTGAGGGCAAAGGTGATGATGGCTTTGCGAATGGCGCGGGTAATGCCAACATAGGCGAGCCGGCGCTCCTCCTCCAGTCCTTCCTGTCCATTTTCGTCCAACGAACGGGGATGAGGGAACAATCCTTCTTCCCATCCAGACAAGAAAACCGTGTCGAATTCGAGCCCCTTAGCGGCATGGAGGGTCATGATCGTGATCATATCCGCTTGGTCTTTCTTGGTGGTATCCATGACCAAACTGACGTGCTCTAAGAATCCGCCGAGCGTGTCAAACTCCTCCATTGCACGCACCAGCTCTTTCAAGTTCTCCAAGCGTCCTGGGGCATCGGGGGATTTGTCATCGCGCCACATGCGGGTATACCCCGATTCATCCAACACCATCTTTGTGACCGTTAGATGATGCTCGCCTTGTAGCGTATCCCGCCAACGATCAAGATCCTGGAAAAAGGCACGCAAGGCTGTGCGGGCGCCGCCGCGAATAGAGTCAGTCTCACAGAGAAGGCGCGCCGCGTGGGGCAAGGAAATCGCGTTCTCCCTTGCGTAAGTGTGGATCAGTTGAATAGTAGTTGAGCCAATCCCCCGTCGCGGGGTGTTGATGATGCGCTCAAACGCCAGGCCATCATCCGGTTGGGTCACCAGGCGCATATAGGCCATGGCATCGCGGATTTCCTGGCGCTCATAAAACCGCAAACCCCCAATGACTTTATAAGGAATCCCCATGGTGAGGAAACGATCTTCAAATTCCCGGGTTTGATAACCAGCGCGTACGAGAATCGCCATTTTTGCAAGCTGTATACCCTGACGTTGGGCAGCTTCCACCTCATCGCCAATGAATCGGGCTTCGTCTTCCGAATCCCACGTGCCGCGAATCAGGACCTTTTCGCCGCCGTCTGTCTCCGTCCACAGGGTCTTTCCCAAACGACCGATATTCTTCTCAATAAGGCCAGAAGCGGCGCCGAGAATGTGCGTG
>JAIESE010000007.1 GCA_019746225.1 Alphaproteobacteria bacterium
GCTTTAGAAACAACTCCATTAGAAAGCATCCATCGTCGGTTCGGCGCTCGGATGGCTCCTTTTGCGGGTTATAGTTTGCCCATTCAATATCCAACCGGCATCGTCAATGAACATCACCACACCCGAAGTGCGGCTGGACTGTTCGATGTATCCCACATGGGCGTGCTGGAGATAGAAGGAGAGCAAGCGACAAATGCGTTGGAGCGCCTCATACCATGTGATCTTTTTGAAATGTGTCCCGGTCAAATGCGTTATGGCGTATTTATGTTGGACACAGGCGGCATTTTGGATGATCTTTTGATCACCCGTAGACAGAACGGCTATTTGTTGGTGGTCAATGCAAGCCGGAAGGTCGAAGATCTTGCCTATTTACAAGAACATTTGGGCGAACAGACTCCTATACGCGTTTGGGAAAATCCTGTCATGGTGGCTCTCCAGGGCCCTAAAGCCGCTTTGGTTTTGGGACGCTTCTTTGCTGAAGTATTGTCAATGCCCTTTATGACAGCGAAGGGATTTGGGAATATTTGGATCAGTCGATCAGGGTACACTGGGGAAGACGGATTTGAAATACTGATGCCTGCTGAAGATGGGATTTCATTGACGGAGAAGCTATTGGAGGCGCCTGAAGTAAAGCCAATTGGGTTGGGCGCTCGAGATTCTTTGCGTCTTGAGGCTGGATTGTGCCTTTATGGCCATGAACTGAACGAAGATATTACACCGGTCGAAGCCGGAATTTCATGGTCAATTGGTAAACGACGTCGTCAAGAAGGAGGGTTCTTAGGGGCCGATAACATTTTATCACAGCTCGCTCATGGTCCCTCCCGGCGACGGGTCGGTCTTGTCTTAGAGCCCGGTGGCATTGCTCGAGAAGGGGCAGAAATTCAAGCCCTTGAAGGCAAAGCTATCGGACAAGTGTCAAGCGGGGGTCATAGTCCGACATTAGGCCATCCTATAGCTATGGGGTATGTTGAGTCGGGTTTCGCATCTGTTGGTGGGGACGTTTTGATACAAATTCGGGGACAGGCTCGGGCAGCAAAAGTTGTGAAAATGCCTTTTGTTCCACATTCATATTATAAAAACTAAAAAGGAAGAAGATATGAAATATACAGATCAGCATGAATGGATTCACATCGATGGAGATGTTGGTACAGTTGGTATTACAGACTATGCGGCCCATCAACTAGGTGATGTTGTTTTTACAGAACTGCCAGCGGTTGGCAAACTATTAACTCAAGGAGCCGAAGCTGCAGTTGTGGAATCTGTCAAAGCCGCAAGTGAACTATATGCGCCTGTAAGTGGGCAAGTGGTTGAGGTCAACTTGGCCTTGAGTATGCAACCAGACCTTGTTAACACAGATCCCATGGGGGCTGGGTGGTTCTTTAAAATCAAACTCTCAAACCCCCTTGAACTTGACGGTTTGATGGAAAAATCTACTTATGAGTCATTTACAAAACAGGGTCACTAAATGCGGTACTTAGCTCATACACAAAAATCTCGCAAAGATCTACTTAAGGCCATTGGGGTTTCAAGTGTAGATGATTTATTTGAAGATGTTCCGCGGTCAGCGCGTCTGACATCCTTGCTTGATTTGCCACTACATCAAAGTGAATGGGCTGTGGAGGGGGCGTTTCGAACACTTGCTGCCAACACTCAGCAAGCAGGTGACAGGCCATGTTTTTTAGGGGCTGGGGCTTATTATCACCATGTACCAGCGGCTGTAGATCATTTGATACAACGCGGGGAATTTCTAACTTCTTATACCCCCTATCAGCCAGAGATTTCTCAAGGAACGCTTCAGTATCTATTTGAATTTCAAACGCAAGTTACCCTTCTGACGGGAATGGAAGTGGCCAATGCCTCGATGTATGACGGGGCAACAGCCACCGT
Source organism: Alphaproteobacteria bacterium (assembly GCA_019746225.1). Classification (NCBI taxonomy): domain Bacteria; kingdom Pseudomonadati; phylum Pseudomonadota; class Alphaproteobacteria; species Alphaproteobacteria bacterium. The sequence continues at coordinate 1,888 of JAIESE010000007.1, forward strand.
TGAAGCCGTTATGATGGCGAATCGCGTAACGGGGCGTAAAAAAGCTCTCTTATCTGACGGGTTGCATCCTCATTATCAAGATGTGATTCATACCTATGCACGGTTTTGTGGCTTTTCGACCGATGTATTGACTGAGGGGAAAGATTTTACGGACGACATATCCTGTGTTGTCGTTCAATATCCAGATTTTTATGGAAATGTAGAAGATTTTCGAACTTTATCAACGGCATGTCATGCCAAGGGCATATTGCTCATCGTCGTTGTTACTGAAATTGTGGCTTTGGGATTGCTCATGCCGCCGGGAGAAATAGGGGCGGATATCGTCGCCGGAGAAGGCCAGTCATTGGGGTGTGGTCTTAATTTTGGGGGCCCCACGGTTGGATTGTTTGCTACCTTAGAAAAGTATGTTCGTCAAATGCCGGGGCGCGTTGTGGGGCAAACCGTTGATAAGGAAGGTACACGAGGATGGGTTTTAACCCTGTCAACCCGAGAACAGCATATCCGCCGAGAAAAGGCGACAAGCAACATCTGCACAAACTCTGGATTGTGTGCTTTAGCCTTCACGATTCACTTAAGCCTTTTAGGGGAGTTAGGGCTTCAAAGACTTGCTAAACTAAACCATCAAAAAGCGATCAGTTTGGCAAACGCCTTGTCCAAAATTTCTGGCATTAAGGTTTTGAATAAGACTTTCTTTAACGAGTTTACTGTTCGATTACCAGTTGATGCTCAAGGGGTCGTGGAGCATTTGGCGAGCCTTGGTATTTTAGGGGGCATTCCCGTCTCTAGGCTTCTGCCAGGTCAGCGTCCCAATGACTTACTTGTTGCTGTGACAGAAACTGTAACCGATGCTCATCTACAACAGTTTGTTAAAGCTTTAGAGGCTGCCTGTGCCAGCAAAAGGGTGTAACATGACCCACTCCCAAGCGATTCACCATTCCAATGCAAAGAAATCAGACCAGGATATATCGATGACGGATCAACAAATGGATACTTTTACAGGAAATCGGGGCCTCGTTCTTGAGGAAGGGTTAATTTTTGAACAAGATACACCTGGATTGACAGGGGTTGATTGGCCGGAAATTGAGTTGTCAGAGAATCGACTGGGCGGCCTGATGCGAAGAAGCATTGGATTGCCAGGATTGTCTGAGCCTGAGGTTGTGCGTCACTACACCCGTTTAAGTCAGAAAAATTACGCCATAGATACAGGGTTATACCCCTTGGGGTCGTGCACAATGAAGCATAATCCTCGCCTCAATGAAAAAGTCGCTCGATTTTTCAGCGATGTACACCCCATGCAGCCCATTTCAAGTGTTCAAGGGGCCTTGGAGGTCATTCATGAGCTGGCACACTGGTTAATGCAATTGACGGGGCTCCCAGCCGTGGCCATGACGCCGGCGGCTGGTGCTCATGGGGAGCTTTGTGGGATGATGACCATAAAGGCGGCCCTAGAAGCCAGAGGGGAACACCGGACCCTCGTCTTGGTGCCAGAATCAGCCCATGGGACCAATCCAGCAACCGCGGCAGCTTGCGGCTTTATAGTCCATACCATTCCAGCCAATGATCGGGGACGGGTGGATTTAACAGCCCTGAAGGCGGCATTGACGAAGGACGTTGCCGCCATTATGCTGACCAATCCCAACACATGTGGGTTATTTGAGGACGAAATAGTGGAAATTGCCCAAGCGGTTCATAATGTGGGCGCTTTCTTCTACTGCGATGGCGCTAATTTCAATGCTATTGTCGGCAAGGTTCGCCCTTCTGATTTGGGCATCGACTGTATGCATATTAATCTGCACAAGACTTTCTCGACACCCCATGGAGGTGGTGGGCCGGGAAGTGGTCCTGTGGTGCTTTCTGAGGCCTTGGCGCCCTTTGCTCCCATCCCTTATGTTGTCAAGCAGGCCAATGGTCAACTGCTCTTGAAAGAACACCTGGAAGATGCTCCCGAATCGATTGGAAGGCTGAAGGGGTTCCATGGTCAAATGGGCATGTTTGTGAGGGCTCTGGCGTACATGATGAGCCATGGCGCTGATGGATTGCGACAGGTGGCCGAAGATGCGGTTCTCAATGCCAATTATATCCTTTCCCAGCTCAAAGGCGTTATGACGGCTTCATTTGAGGGCCCTTGTATGCACGAGGCTCTTTTTGATGAGCGGTTCCTCAAAGGAACAGGCGTTACCACCTTAGATTTCACCAAGGCCCTCATTGATGAAGGGTTTCACCCCATGACGATGTACTTTCCCCTCGTGGTTAGTGGGGCTCTGTTGGTTGAGCCGACGGAATGTGAGAGCAAAGCAAGCCTCGATTTATTTATAGGGACCATGAAGCACCTGGTGACCCTGGCTAAAGAGGGGCAGACGGAACATTTTGCCGAAGCGCCCCGCTACACGCCCCGCCGTCGCCTTGATGAAACCCGTGCCGCCCGTCAGCATGTCTTGCGCTGGGTGCGGGGGGAATGAGGCTATCTCAATGATTGGGTAATAATATTCCGCTTTTAAAGGATTCCAACTTCAAGGTGTCATTGTGCTTTTTACCTCTCCCCTTGTGGGAGAGGTCGACCCATACGTAGGCGAAGCCGAAGTAAGGGGCGGGTGAGGGGTGTATATTAGCAGGTCCTTATCTTTAAATTTCCTTTATGCAACATACCCCTCACCCGCCGTTTCGCTAGGCTCACTGGCGACCTCTCCCACAAGGGGAGAGGTCAAGTACAGTAATTGCTTAATTTGTTCCATAGGGTTTGCGGGAAGGAAATATTAGAACTTGGATTGTTATTAAGGTAGCACTTATTTTTGATACCCATAAAAAAAGGCAGACTCGAAAGCCTGCCTTTTTCCTGCGTAGTATAGGGTGCCTTAGAATGCGGCTCTGAATCGGATACCGATCCGTTCTTCTCGTCCGTAATCGTAGTCTTCGATATGGAGAGCAAAGATACGCATTTCCCACGTTTTGCTTAAGTTAAAGTGGACTGCAGGCCCGACTTGGTAGAACATGTTCCGACGACCCGTATCTGGCTTTTGGATGCCAGGGCGCGCTCCTGAAAAGAAGCGGTGGTCGGCTTCAACGTGCAAGAAGGCATTCCAAAAATGGCTGTCAGGCTTATATTTGAAGCGAGCGGACAAAAGCATAGCCGCATATTCAAAGTGACGCGTTGCGTAGAAGTTTGTTTGACTGTCGATAACGCTGCGATACCGTTGGTTGGTATAATAGACACCACCACGGACCGTTGTGCTAAATTTACCTTCTTCTTTGCTGAGCCAGGTGGCATAGGCACCAGCTGTTGGTGTGAAGACTTGGTTACGTGCACGATTGTAAACACCCGTGTTTGTTTTAGAATAACCATTTAGATCTTCGATATATCCACCGATTTGGCCTGTAAGAAGCCATTGGGGGCTCACAAAATAGTTAACATAAGGCATAAGTCCTGTCACTTTACCAACCGTTTTTGCTTCAACGGTATTGTTTCTCAATTGTGTGAAAATATAGTGGTTGTACGTATAGGTCGCAATCAATCCATATCCGACTTCTGGTCTTGGATAATGTTCATAGGCCATAAACGTATATAATGGGGTAGAGTGATAGGGGCTTATCGGATCTGAGTTATGATAAGTTCCGATGTCTTGGCTGATGTAAAAGCGATTTTTAACATGAGCTTTAATTTGCTCTTGGGTAAGGATTGAGGGGGTTCCGGGAACGGTAGCTGTTATTGTGCTTTGACTGGCAGAAGCTGCCATAGCAAAACTGCAGTATAGCCCCAAAGCTGCCGCTGTTTTGAAAGATCTTGTTAACATAAAAATACCTCCTAAAATCATGAAAATGAACACTCAGTTTTTACGTTAGCACAGTTTTTTTAAAATTTTAATAAATATTTTTATATGTAAATTTAAACATAATAGAAAAATGTATCCCTCACAAGGAGCTGTTTTTATTGTATAATATAGAATTATGAAAATGGCAGTTTGCTGGCCTAGACATAGGTTAACATCAATGGTTTGTCAGGAATGACCCTGTTCGTGTCAGATCTTGTTCATCAAAATCTATGCAGTATGGATCATTTTATAAAGGAATACCAAGGGTTGGAAGAAGATAGATAAAAAATAGTTTATTGAGGGAATAGGATAAAGAATGAATATTTTTATTAAAGAGTGTAGCCTTTATGCAACAAATTCTAAAGAGGGACCCCTAAATTGAGGAAGGAGAGCGCCAAGATGTAGCGCTCTCCTCTCTTTCTTATTATTGACCTTGGTTACCTACCACCGTGACAAGGTGGGGGAGGAGGTGAACAAGGTGGTGGTGGCGCATGGCATGGTGGGGGTGGTGGTGTATGACATGGCGGTGGTGGTGTATGACAAGGTGGTGGTGGTGTATGACAAGGTGGTGGGGGGCAAACGTGTGGTGGGGGTGCAACAGAAGCTACCCCCGATAGTCCCGTAACCTCAACAGGTTGTGGTTGTTGAGGAGGCGGTGGTTCTGCCGCAGTTCCTCGAGCCTGAGCCATTTGGCTTGCACCCATTGCTATAACGCCACAAAGAAGGACATATTTTAATATCCTCTTTGCTTTGCTCTTCGGTTGGTTGCATAGTTCTAGTATGTTATATTTCATGACAATCTCCTTTAAGTAAGTAATAAACATGTAAGACAAAGTCAACTTACGCTAGTTAATATATATTTATTAAAAACCATTTCAAGTACGTGACGAGTTTATTTTAAAATATATTAAAATTATACAATAGAAGTCTTGATTTACCTGGTTCTTATTTTTAAGGCAAAAGGAAAATACAGATAGGAGAGAATAAAGCAATTTACAGAGGAAGAGTCTAATACTTTGAATTTCAATTAGAAATGCTCTCTAAACCGCGGATGTTTCAGTGTCAGATAGGCCATGTTTAAGGTCAGCTCTGGCTACTTTTGCGAGATGTTCGTATTTTTCCTTGATAGCATCGAGTTGCTCTTGCGTCAGTTCCTCAAGATCTAATAAGGCATTGTGAGCGCCTTCATGGGCTCGAATGAGCTCATCAAGCTTAATTTGAAGCGCATTACTATCTCGGTTTTGGGTGTTCTGGATAAGAAAGACCATAATAAAGGTGACGATTGATGAGGTTGTATTCATGACCAGTTGCCAAGTATCCGAGTAACCGTAATAGGGGCCTGTAATCAGCCACAAGAGCACCATAGTGGATGCAAGAATAGCAGCAGACGGACGGCCTGATAATGTAGATATATAGTGGGAAAATTTAGCAAAGGGTTGGGTGATCTTCATAGTAATGTTTCCTTAATCGGTTTTTAGATTTTATAGATTACGATCCAATTTATTGGCATCTTCCCTCCATTAATTCTCGCCTATTCCCTTTTCTTTACCATTTATTAATCGCTCGATGTTGGACCGATGGGTCCAGAAAATGAGAAGGGCAATCGCCAAACAAAAGACAGCCATGGGTGGGGATACAACAAGGGCTGCGAATAAGGGGGCAAGAGCAAACATACACAAAGAGGATAGGGAAGAAATTTTGACGAATCGGGTGATGACGATCCACATAAACGTTGAAAATACTCCCAATGGCAGAGAAAGGGCCCAAAATACACCAAGAGCGGTGGCAACGCCTTTTCCACCTTGGTATTTCAGCCAAATGGGAAAGACATGGCCAATGACAGCAGCAAAAGCGATGCTTAAGAGAAGGATGCCTTCGATTCCCAGATAGCTGGCCCCCCACACAGGTAGAAATCCCTTGAAGAAATCAAAGAATAAAGTCGTTGCAGCTAGACCCTTTTGGCCGGTTCGAAGGACGTTTGTGGTTCCAATGTTGCCAGATCCTATTTTACGCACATCGACCCCACCAAAGATTTTTGTGAAAATCAGACCGTAGGGCACGGAGCCTGAGAGATAAGCAACCAGAATAAGTCCATATTGCATGATGTTAATCAATCCACTTCTTAGGGGGCAAGTCTAATACCCAGTCAAAAAATTGCATAGCGATGCGATTGTTTACTGAAGACTCTGCATTTTGCAAAATGACGATTCCAACTTGTTGGTCAGGTAGGAATGCAACCGTGTTACAGAATCCCCGAATCCACCCACTATGGAACACAACGGGGTGATCGGCAAACATCATATGTCTCCAGCCCAGTCCATATTGTGTTTTGGAGATGCGATCCCGGTGCTTTTGACTGCGTTGCCATTGATCGGGTGTGTGAATGATGGGCGTGATAAATTGCTCGAGGTCTTGGGTTGAGACTACA
>JAIESE010000008.1 GCA_019746225.1 Alphaproteobacteria bacterium
AATAATCATCTTATAAAGAGACTATTATAGTGAGATAATGGGGCCCTTAGCTCAGTTGGTAGAGCATCTGACTTTTAATCAGAGGGTCGTTGGTTCGAATCCAACAGGGCCCACCATTCACACCGCGGTTTTCAAAGAAGCGAGCTTTCCCCCCCCCAAATAAAATGTCGGCATAAGGGTGCAACTCGGGTCCATACTAAAGCACCCTAAAATAGAGTTGTCTTGAAACTACCTGCCTGAGGCATATGTTTTTGCTGCATCAACGACGTTTTGTGCCATTTCTATCATAGGACCTTCATTTGAGGGTAAAACGAGGAAGACCGTCTCAAAATCCTTGAAAGCTGTAGTCAAGGTTTCAGGTTTTAAAAAATCAAAGGCCAAACCTGGTGCCCCATTAACAGCAACCCCTTTTGTCGAACCCGCCAAGACTTCAACGCCTTCTTTTTGAAGCAAGGGGAGAAGAGTTCCCCCATTATTACCCGTTACTCCTGTTACAAGTATCCTTGTCATTTCATTCTTCTCCCCAAACTCACTGCATTTATCTTAAAGAAATTTAATGAAGATTTGGTATAAGCATTGAAAAACTCAAGAACTGACAACCCCATAAAAGGCCCAAAAAATAAGCTAGGATCTGGACCTAGAAGTAGGAGGTCAAGACAAACCACCGTATTTATACGGTGTTGCTATTTAATAAAAAACAATTATATATTGTTTACCAAACAATTGAGAGGAACTTCTATTAAAATGAGAAAGTTCTCAAGTTTTATTACATTTTCTATTATTAAGGACTAAACCAAATGAATCGTAAATTATTATCAATTTTTTCAACAATATTATTGTCTACGCAAGTTATTGCGGCGGAAAGTGAAAATGATAGACTTACCCAAGAAACACAAGCTGTTAAAGCTTTTCGTCTGGAACATGATAACCTTACTCTTGTATTAGGCGTCGGAACTCAAGAAAAGGATATCAATACAAGATTCCCTGAGCCTCGATTTGTTTTTCTGGACCAGCACCATTCTGGAAAGCTTAAAGGGCAAGAACTCACAGTAAACTTTAATAAGTCTGATCAATTAGAACAGCTGGCTAACGCACTATCAGATTGTTTTGAAAGTATCGTCGTTGACTATGCCGTAACTAATTTTGCCAATTGGTCACCCCTTCATTTTTCTTATTTTTCAAAGCTTCTCAAGGCGGGTGGTTTCATGATGTTTAATCCACATTGGCTTTTAAAATCAATAGGGGGCTCAAATTCTTATTTGTTGGGTTGTTTACAAGTTTATACAACCCAAACTGAACTCTTTGACGAGCTCAAAAACAACATACATCCTGATGAGTATTCACAGAGCGGATCTAGGAAAGATGGTCTTTTTCCCCTCATTCCTGGGGCGTACCAAGAGGAAATTGAGGGTATTATACTTCACCATAAAAAAATTCTTCCCTTCCTGGATAAAGAAGAGGATGTTATTCAACAAAAATGCACGGAATTAAACTTAGCTTACTCACTCCTGCTGATTCCAAACGAAATGGAGTTAAGAGATAGGGTAGCTCAAGATGTTAATAGAAGGCATTTTATTACAAACTTCTTTAGAGAAGTTATCCTTCCCCACAACACCCGGATTTTACGACAGTATTTTTCTAAAGTTGAGATAAGAGATAACGAGCCTTTCCCCATACCCCATCACCAAGGATGGGAAAAGATAAGAACAACATTCTTTGTTTGTACGAAATGAGGTAATATTTCCTTGATAAATGTGAGGACAAGGCTTCTTGAGTTCAAATCCTCACATATTTTTGAACCGTTTATCAGCGGTCGGGACAATGAATAATACCCTTTCCCCGTCCCTATTGCATGCCCTCTAGAAATTTCTTCTTATTCTGCCGAATATGATTAATGAGAAACTCAAGCGCTGGGCTCATTTTGTTGCCACTCCAAATGAGAAAGCACCGCCCGCCAGCCTTGGGTCGATCTACTTCCTTTTCAATCAATTGACCTGACGCGAGATACGGCTTTGCCAGAGCAAGCGGAATGAATCCAACCCCAAGCCCTGCAGCTTGCGCTCGTATCTTACTTTCCATTGACGGAACCGTTAAATACGCTCGATCAGGCGCATATCCAGAGGCCGCTTTCGGCAGGATTTTGGAAGTATCCGGTATGATGATAATGCGATGCGCAGCTATGACTTGATGGGTAAGGGGCTCGTTCGCGTCTGCCAAGGGATGGTGCGGCGCAACCGCAAACACGAAAGGGATGAGTCCAAGGGACTCGTAATGATAAATTGTCTCCGTGGGAAGCTCTGCAAAGCATCCAATCACCAAATCCGCCGATCCGGAAAGAAGGGCATCTCGAGACCCATTGAGGATTTCTGCGGACAGGTCGACGGAAATATCCGGAAACGTCTCAAAAAGCGTATTGAGTACAGATTTGACACCATCAAAACCAAGCGCACCATCATAGGCGATGCGCACATTCTGAGGAGCGAGGCCTGCCGAAACCTTTATCTTTTTCTCCAAAATCTGAGCCTGCTCAAGGAGAGAGCGCCCACCATCTAAGAGGTCTTGTCCGGCCTTGGTGAGTTGAGCCCGATAACCAGAACGATCAAAAAGCTTAACGCCGAGATCCGATTCCAGTTGCTTAATGGCATAGGTAACGGCTGAAGGAACACGGTGCAATTCCTCGGCTGCTCCCGCAAAACTGTCGTTTCTTTCAATAGCATCCAAAACACGCAAACTATCTAAGCTCAATTTCATATTCAAAAATTCCAAATAAGATCGTCAAAACATATTAATTTCAATTCCCAGAATAATCGATATATTTAAGTCATATCAAGAGTTTTAAGGAATTGGTTCTTAAAATACTAACTTTAAGGAGATAAAATATGTTCAAAAAAATTGCACTAAATACCCTCGTAGCTGCAGCGGCCCTCACACTCCATGTGTTTGCCGCAGAAGACGCCAAGGTACAGTTTGAGGCGGATTGGCAAAACCCGTCTTATACCCAAATCACCCTTGACCCTGTTGATGTGAATCATGTCCTCAGCACATCTTATGAGACTTCAAAACCCCTTCATTTTACACGCACAATGTTGTGGAAACTTGAACGAAAAAAAGCGTGGAACCCCCTAAAATATATCCCTCATGCTGTGAATGAAGGAAGATCTTGGGGAAGAGAAACTCTTGAGGGCGGAGATGAGACCCTGACCCGAACAACGCAGCAACGCCAATGGAAAACAGGCATTCATGCGCAAGTGCTTGAAAAAGCGTATCTGCTCAATAAAGAGCAACGTGTGATCTTTATCGGTCTTTCGGACGCGAGAGATGACAAGGGCGCCCTCCTTCACACAGCAAACTCGCAACCTCTTTTCCATGTTGAGCATGGTGTTGGGGGTACTGAGGATAAACCCTTAAATACCTGGCGCATCGTTCATCTAACCCGTGAGAAAGACCAAGATCTACTCGTGCGGTTTGCAAATTTTAGAGACCCCAATACGCTCCCAATGTATATTGAGGTTTACATAGAGAAAGATTTGGGAATAAAGTTGACCAAAAAATAGTCCAATTGAAGTCATCCCTGCGCAAGTGGGGATACTTTTTAATACAGAGTGACACACCTTGGGTTCCATAGAGTACTACAACAAAAACGCCAGAAGCTTTTATGAGCGCACCATCGATACAGATCTATAGGCAAGCGCAGAGACGCAAGAACGCCCACTTTTCCTAGAGATTCCCTTTACCGAGAGATAATAGTTCGCCATGATTTTATATTACACTAATTTGTCTAAAATTGTAAGATATGTCGCTTGCGACAAAGCGATATTGCAACGCAACGTATAAGCGCGCACTTTGAATTCTTCAAAGCAAATGATGGATGATAGGTAAATTTTATGCTATAGTAGGTCCCGCGAAATTGAGCTGGGGTCGTAGGGGCGAGCGCGTAATCCCCTACGATAAACATTCTGTCAAGGAGCGAAACTTATGGGTGTATCTTTAGAAAAGCTGAGCCGGAAAATTGAAAGATTAACCCAACCAAAACATCAAATGGAAGAAAAGTATATTAATGCTGTTGCCCATTTGGTAAGGGACAAGACGCAACAAGGTCATGACCTTTCACTCCTTCAGGGATGATTTTAAATGCTGCACAAATCATAAAAGAAACTCAAAGCCAGAAGATATAGACAATAGGATGACGTAGGCTGGTATTTAATAGAAAGACTGTAATACCGCCCTTCTCCTTTCCCCCTCCCTTTGAACTCGCGGATGTTTTGTAAAAAGCTGTAAGGTTGGAATAACTTTCCAACCCTACAAACAAGTGAATCATAAAGTTTATTTCTTTGTATTGCGTTCATATATAGCTAATAATTGGATCTGCTCATTTATTTCCGCTTCCGTAAATCCTTCTATGTCCACAGTTTGGGTAGTTGTAGTTCCTCCCAGTTTATTGCCTGTTCCAGGAAATTTCACCTGCGACTTTTCTGAAGAATTACTATTAACTGCATGCTTATAGCTGGTTTGAGTATGCTGGTTATTACTAGTGTTCGACTGATGACGCATATTCCCCGATACGGACGATGTAGAGGCTACATATTTAGAAGGCTGAGGTTGCGGCAATATTTTATTTTGATTTATCCCACCACGTTGTAAGCTAAAGCCGACAACAGCAGGCGATTGAAAATCTAACTCTAGCGTTCCTTTTGCTTCGTCCACGTTTCTATGTGTTTGACTCGTGTTGTTAGACACAGATGATTGCGAGCCGCTATGAATGTTCGTCTGCCTGTTATTATGGGAGCCTGTATGCCCACCACCAAGACTTATCCCTAAGAAAGAAGCCCCCCCGCCGCTATTTGAACTTCCTTGGTTATGTCTAGTGGTGTCATCATGGAAACTTCTTCCATAACGGTAGCTATTCGAACTACCCATACTTGTTCTATCTACATACCTATTGAGACTAGCGCTGGTTCTATAATGGCCTGCGCTAATATCCATGGTTATTATATCACCTGGCTTGCCATGCAACAAAACGTTGGTTATTTGATTACTTATATCATTTTGACCCTGCTCATACCGCTGTAATGCCACGCGGGACCTCTCTGCATTAACGGCAACTGAGTCTATAACATTCCCATTATTATTGGTTATCTCACGGTTTTGTCGAATAGTAGGTACATCAATGTCTTGTGCCTCCCTTTCTCTACTCCACGAAGCGTTAGGCAATCCAAGGATTGTTATAATAATTGCAGATGAGGATAGTAGTTTAATATTCGTTTTCATGATCATTCTCCTTTTTACAGTTTGGTTAATTTAAAGAAGACCTCTTGATCTTCTCTTGCTACCGGCACATGTGATCTTTTCTGATCAAGCACTGTGCGCCGTAACAATCCCAAACCTATAAAAATTATTTGCATTATACTGTTCTGAAAAAATACGTAAGCCAGTTCTTAGGGAAATTTACTTAGAAGCCCTATTAGGCTAAAAAATCCTTGTCTAAAACTTGCTGCTAGTTCAGATTAAGCCCAAGCAAAGCCTTTATTGGAGCTTTTTAAGCAAGGGTAATTATTTTAAGAAATGGAAATAAGCTATCTTGGTAATGCAAAACAATATTCTTAACCTGCCGCAAAACAATGACGCCGAGAATTTAGAAATAGTCAAAGGCATCAGGTTCACGCCCAGAGAAATTGATATCCTTGCCTGCTTACTCAATGGAAGAATTGCGAAAACAATTGCTGCTTTCTTGTCTCTTTCCCCTAAAACTGTTGAAGCTCATACGCGCAACATTATGGGAAAATTGGGATGTAATTCTCAAGAGGGCGTAAGGGATTTTGCCGAAAAGTCCGGTAAATATTTAGCCTTAAAAGAACACTACGTAAGTTTGTTATGCCAAACAGCTTTTGAAAAATCCCTTGATAAGATTGCAAGTCTAACTAAACAAAACAGTCCAGCATGCTTCGTGACGTATGATTCAGAGCAGAAGCTTCCTATCGTTGACCAAATAGTAAAGCATCTTAAGCTTGCAGGCGCTGAAACGGTAAGTGAAGCAACAACAAATGAAAAAGTTATGGCATACTATAATGGCACTATAAACGCTATTAACGCTGATTATATCATCTACATCATCTCTCAAGCACAATTTACGCGACTTCAAAAGAACGATATAACAGCACAACAGCTGAAACTTTTTCCAAGCATGCAAGGAATAGAGTCATATCAAACCCCTATTCTTTTCCTTCTATACGGTAACCAGCCAACTACCAATGTCCCCCAAGTGATTCAAAGCCATGGGTATATCGAGCTTAATGGACAAGAAAGTTACTACCTTACTTTTTTTGAAATCCTACAAAGGGTATTTTCCAGTGTAGATATTCAAAAAGTCGTTTTAGAATTTAAACATTTCTATGAAACAATCGTCGGCACCCCAGCGCAGCTCATTTCCCAACCTGAAACTCAAACTAAAGGTCCTCGAGCTAGATTCAATGACTATAAATCTTCATTGTTGAGTATCTTTACAAATAATTATCGCTGGCATCTTGCATCTACCGTTTTTTGCCTGGTCGTTGTTGGTATTTCAACCATAAAATTTATGCAAAAACCCAAACAGGCTTCCTACAAACACTTAGCAACAGATACTTCAGTACGGTCTGAGCTAGTTGTCCCAATAAATGACGCTTATTTGAATCGTCCTCAACTCATTCGCCACATTCAAGAAAAGTTGGAAAAGAAAGGAGGCATTCAAACAGTTGCTCTTATAGGTGCAGGAGGAGCTGGTAAAACGACCCTTGCTCGTCAATACGCACGCCTGCAAAAATTACCTATTGTTTGGGAAATAAATGCTGAAACTAAAGAAAGTTTCAAGAGTGCCTATGAGAAGCTTGCCCAAGTTTTATCAAAGACCCAAGAAGACCAAGAGAAAGTCCGTAGCATAAAAGAAATAAAAGACCCATTAGAAAGAGAAGAAAAGATATTATTTTTTGTGAGAGAACACTTAAGCTCTTCCCAACAGTGGCTTCTTATTTATGATAACGTAGAAAATTTTACGGATATTCAAAAATATTTCCCATCTGATTCATCCCTTTGGGGAGCTGGTAAGATTATTATAACAACCCGCGATGAGCACATTCAAAGTCATTCCCAGGTTAATCATGCCATTCATGTGGGCGAATTAGAGCAGCATGAAAAATTGGCTTTGTTTAACAGTATTTTGCAAAGTGAGCAGGATAAAAGTAATAATTCTCCAAGGCACGAACAAACCGAAAGTTTTTTACAAAAAATACCTTCCTTCCCCTTAGATGTATCACTTGCAGGTTATTATATAAAGGCAACCAACATCACTTATTCAAAATATCTAAATTATTTGTATAATAATAATTCGGACTTTTCCTCGCTTCAAGAGACAGTACTAAAAGATACCAGTAATTATTCTAAAACTCGCTATCGAATAATTTCTTTATCCCTAAAAGAGATACTTACCCTAAACAAAACTTTTACTGATCTTCTACTTCTTATCAGTTTATTAGACTCACAACACATCCCAAAAGAGTTATTGGATGCTCAAAATTCTGACGTTGCAGTAGACTCATTAATATACCATTTGAAGAAATATTCTCTTATTTCTTCTCACTTATCTCATTCTACCAACACTACATATGTAATTCACAGAAGCACCCAAGAAATCATTTTAAATCATCTTATAAAAATTCTTGACTTAGAGAAAAGCAAAGAATCTGTCGCCCGCGTTTTGCGAACTTTTATAAAATATATGTCGGATATCCTTGATCAAGAAGACTTGCCATTAATGAAAACTTTAATTGTTCATGGCGAGCGAGTCTTGACTCATAAATATTTATTAAGCGATACGACTAAAGGTCAGATTTTAGGAGAGCTCGGTTACATTTATTACTACATCGGTGACTTTATACATTCTCGAGAAAGCCTTGAGAGGGGCCTTGCTTATTTAAAAAACAGCTCCGATAAGAATTATGGAGGAATTGCTCGTATTTTAACATATTTAGGAAAACTTTCGTGGGCATTGGGGAATTACGAAAGGGCAAAAAGTTTCTTTAATGAGAGCATCCATGTTTCTAAAACACATCTATTCGAAGACCATATTGAAGTTGCTCATGCGCTTGCTGACTTAGGGCTTGTGTATAGGTACGAAGGTAATAACGAAAAAGCACGAGCTTTAACAAATGCAAGTCTAAAGATTTATGTAAAACATCTCTCTAGAAGGGATGTTAGGCTTGGTTCAGTACTAGGAAACTTGGGAATTATCCATATGAACCTGGGAGATTATAAACAAGCTGAGGTTTTTCTTGATCAGAGCCTCCAGGCGTATAAAAGCTACTCAGAAGAGCACATTGGTGTTGGTTGGGCAAAGGCATATTTAGGCAATGTTCAAAGCCTTTTAGGTGATTATCAAAAAGCAAAAGACCTTCTTGAACAAAGTCTCACCTTTTATAAGAAGCACCTTTCCGAAAATCACGTAGGCATAGCTCGAGACCTTAATTTCTTAGGAGTACTTTATATAAAAACAAAAGAGTATGGAAAGGCAAAAGCATTTCTTAAGCAAAGCCTTAAAATTTTCCGGAAAAATTTTAAAGAAGATCATCCTGACGTAATTAAGGTATTAGCAACCCTGTCGGAGATAGAGACTGCTGAAAAAAAGTAACATTTTTCTCATATAGTCATTTTAATATAGTGAGTCTAAAGGAAGCCCCCGACACAAGAAACGCCAGAAATCTCGGACCCCGAAAATCCTGGCTTCATCTCATTTGTCGAAAAAAGTAAAATCTCTATCGGAGGAAAATGATGAATATAACCAACAGAGTCGTGTTTCTTATACTGTTTACGCTTTTAATTGGCCCCCTTCCGGCTCAAGACAGTGGAAATAATCAGTTAAGCAAGATGAAAGAGCAAATTGTTCATCAAATGGAACAATATCATCAGAACTTGGGCACGAAGCCTTGGGATTATCGCACAGCATCTCGGGATTTATCGTGTCAAATCGGGAGCCTGATGAAGTTGATGATGCAGCTCGAGAACGAACGTTACCGACATGGAAAGTCGGATTCTCAAATCAAAGCTGAAATAGGTGATGAACTCGCGGATATACTGTCCCTTGTTTTGTTTATATCCCACGATCTTAAAATTGACATCGCCTCAGCTTGGGATCAAATGATAAAGAGTGATCAAAAGAAATTTAAAGATCGTAAACCTTAGTTTTCTTGAAGATATCTTCAAGAGGAGTTGGCTTCGTTTGAAACTGTGGAATCGAAAGTTTGCCTTTTGGCAACATTATGTTACACTAACCTGATGAATTAATATCATTACTCCAATAAAGTTACGATGACTGCCCTTGATGTATACAAAATAAATCAAACGGCTTCGGCCTATAATGAGAGCGTGTCTGGCCTTCTCAAAGACATCGTTGACCCATTGTTCAGGTACTCAGGCATTTCTCATTTTTGCTACAACCGATTTATCCATGGCTCACGGTACATGACATTGGCTGTAGATGCCAATTTGACAACTCATTGCTTAAGCAAGGAATTGGATCAATATTTGCTCTTTGAGAACATCATCATTCCTAAGAATTCCAAAAGGGTTGTTTTTTGGGATGTACAACAAGATAACGCACTACTCGAAGCTTGCCGAAGCTTTAACTACTGTCATGGTTTGAGCATTTTTGTTCGTCACGAAAAGGAGATCGAAGCGTGGAGTTTCGCAACCGACAAAGATAACGCAGAAATCAATCAGTTTTATATTAATCATCAATCCCTCCTCGATGAATTTATTCTCTATTTTCAAGAAAAGGCTATGGATATTATTAACCCTTCAGACCAAGGAAAATTGGCTATCTATAAGGACAACAGATTCTTAGACTTGTCCGATGACTTGAAAGGGTTAGACTATAAAACCCTTTATGACCTCATCAAAGTGAAGAAATTCACGTTCACCGTTAACAATAAGATCGTTTCTTTGTCAAAGAGCGAATTCAACTGTTTATCAAGCCTGGCAGAAGGAGATGATATGAAAACCATCGCCAATAAGTTTGGAATTTCTTCTCGCACGGTTGAAACCCATTTGAATAATACAAAAGCGAAACTGGGTATTCATTCTAAGAATGAACTCCTCGACATGTTTAAATGTTCCATTTACTCGAAAATCCATACTTAAAATCATAAATCCGTAAAAATCACGGATGTTCATCGTCCTTATATAGGTCATATAAAAACACATGCTCTTAAAATTATGTAAAGGAATTCCGATGAAAAAAACCCTCATATCTATTTATATTACCACTCTTTTCGGGGGCCCAGTCTTTGGTGCGGAAAGTGACGACAATCTGGTGCAAGCTGCAGCTCGGAACGATAAAAAGGCCTTAGAAACTATGATATTGGCAGGAAAAGATGTTAACGAGCCGCACCCCCTAACCTTGGACGGTCCTTTTAAGGTTTGCAAAACCAAGACAATTAAAGACGTCACACCTGTTCTAGCAGCATTAGCGAATGGTCATTTAGAACTGGCCAGATGGCTTATTTCCTCTGAAAATGCTGACCCTAAATATACGACAATTGATGGCGGATATCAGGCAACTCATTTAGCTGCTTTTAATGGATTTCCAGAACCCGTTATGTTTTTATGTCTGTGTTATGATATGCGCCTCGAGACCAAAGATTCTCAAGGCTTTGATGTACGTGCAGCCATAGGGGGCGGCCATCTAGAACGCATGAGAGCCTGCAATGCAGAGATTGTTGCTTTTACGATGTATACCCTGAAAGACCTCGCTGATTTGGTAAATATTCCTTTGACAGAGGAACAAGTACAAAGGGTAAAACATTATGGAGAGGACGAAATCGGCCTCATGCATGCGCTTGATAAATGTGACCATGTTGGCGTCAAATATTGCGTACAAGTGGGACATGATCCGTTTACAACAGTCATCATGGGAGCGTATTCTCCCTACTCTGGTTATACTGCCTATACCTACGCTCAAAAGAGAGAAGATGACTTTAGTGTTGCGTATTTTAATACCTTGCCTAAACCAGAGAAAACAAAAATTTAAGGGATTTCAGCCAAATTAGCATTGCGTTTTTCTTTTGAAGAATATGCCTACAGAATGCAATTTAAGTTCATTAAATTTCTCTCAAAATCAAAGGCCTGAATTTATTACAAAATAAGGAAACTATATAAAATGAAAAAATTTCTATTTATCAACTATTTAATCATCGTGAATTTCCTTCTTTCAAATCCAACGATTGGAGCTGAAGATGAGAAAAGCAAACTTCAACCTTACCCCCTTCCAAGGGTTTCTCTAGGTAATGAGGAAGCTAAAAAAGAGGATCAGGTTGAGAAAACAGATAATTTGAAGCAACTTTCCTTAAGTCATCTACCACAGGGAATAAAAGCATTAATAGGCAAGATGTCAGGGAACACCATGAGTTTGCGAGAAGTTTCTCATTCTCTTTGTATAAACTATCAAACCATCCGGGAAGCTACGATTTTAGGGCATTCGCCCAATATGAAAGCTGTTTTGCAATCATTTGATGATAACAATCCTGATTTCAGGCACCTCAAGCTTTTCGATGACATTATCAGCTTAAATCTCTACTTTTTAAATAGGGCTGATTTCGTTCGACTCGGACTGCATGCCCAAAATCCTTATGAAGATTATGATGTTGAAAAGACAAAAATATTTTGCGAGGTCCTGAACGAAGGCAGGATTCGGCCTATTCAGCACCTTATTATTCGCAAAAGCAATCCTCAAGAGAAAGGAGATGGCATCCATCCTTTGGCATTAACCTACTTAAATCAACACGGCATAAAGGTCCACTGTATCGAAGATGGTAACAATTCTGGAATAGATATCTTGTTTAATCAGCTCAGTGACTTTACCATTTCCGATTTGCACTCACTTTTGCAACTTACGTCAATTCGCCCCACTCAAAGCAGGGTTTTCAAAATATCAGAGTCGACCTGTCTGGGTCGTTATACGTCGACAGACCCAGCTCCAGAGGGTTGTTTAGCTATGTTTTACAGAGAAGAAAATGAAGCAGGAGTGAAGCATCATATTACCAAAGAACATTTGCTAAGAGCAATTCATGCTTATTGGTCAATAACCATAAATTCCCAATGCTATATGTTAACACTTGCTTTTAATACCAAAGCTTTCTTCCTGGTTGATGGACTCTTAAGCCTTGGTAACAGCCCAGAGGCCTTAAATACAATCGTAGCAATCCATAACATGAGACTAAGTTTCGGCCAATGGTTGTTTGGAAGCGAATATGAAACTTTAAGAAAAAATATGGAAGGAATCCGAAATATTACTCACAAAGATACAGCTGCCATTTTGAAGTTGTTGCGCAAATTTATTCCGGATTTTAGAGAGGACGATTACCATAATGCTCCAGGAAAACCCTATGATAAAGCATTAAAATGGCACAAATTGTCAAACTTGTATGGTCGGAAAGATAAAGATGATTTAAGATTTATCGAAGGATTGCAAAGACAAGATGCATTCATGGACTTTCTGCTTGCCTTGAGCACCTTTGACCAAGATACCCAGCTGGTGCGATTAAAAAAATTAATCCAGATTTTGTGCATAGAGCATTTTTCGGCTATTGAAAAGGATGATCCACTATATAATCGTTATCTAGGATTTAAAGATCGAATTATTCTCGCGCTTCAGTATCTTTATGATGAGACCGTGGATATTAATGGCTATTATTACGTGAAGTTTGCTGAATCGTTCAAGGTTCATAACCCAGATTTCAATCCGCTTTCAATGGATGCAGAATCAAAGTTTAAAGCCGCGCTAAGGAATAATGAATAAAAATCGCTATTCATTCGGTGCACTTGAACCTCCCGGGCAAAATCGATATTTTCCCTTGCAGGCATCTTTGAGGACAGTGTCTTCAGGGCAATAAGTCTCTAAAATTAAGACAGGTTTGGCAGGGTGTCTTCTCTTTCGGAAGACACCGTAACTTCACTATTTTTTTTTGTGTCATGTTTCTGCCAAGCAAATGACCCCTTTGACTCGGGTCGGATTCTCTGTGCCAATCCAGATGAGATGTTTTTCTCACCCAGGTATGCTCTAGATTTTTTAACCTTTTTTGCATAATCGCAAAAGTTCCCTCTCCATTTAATTTAAAACACCAGCCTTAACCAGAGCTTGAGATCCGATGACAAAATCGAACAGTCGGGTCCGTCTCGCCTTTAGCTTTTTTCCCGCGCTTTAAGGCCGATAAATTACCTTTGTAGCGCGGGAAAAAATTGGTCCCCCGTACCTTACGGGGGTTGCTTTAAGGATAAAGGTCCAGTATATCCTCTGGTTCCTCTTGAGACCCCTCCTCATTCGCTTTATAAGAGTTCACAATTCTTATTCCCACCCTGGCGCTTTCCACTCCCAGGTTGTGATTGTTCTTAATTCTCATAAACTCTTAACGATTCTTGATCTCATTCTCCTTAATTCATTTAGTTGCTTTCACATCATGCTTGGGTTGTCTGGGCAACGTTATGTGGCTCTTGACAGATGTGAAAAGCTTCCACCATGTTTTCGTCCTCTTTGTTTCTGCGAGAAGCATCAGAAACTGTTAGGAGAACAATGCCTGTGATTAGAATATCGCCCCCCCTCTTCAAAAGAGTCCTTCTTTTTGTTGATAAGCCAAAGTACGTGAATAAATGGTCGACAATTATATTTTTTGTTTTGTTAGTCATAATTTATTACCTCTTGGTTATTGTTCTGGTGAAGAATTCACCGTAACAACGCAAAAATAGGGAGAAAATGAGACCTTGATGATCCGAAAAACAAACGTAGGTACGTACCTAAGTACAAATTACTTAGAAGCGGTTTGTTTTATGAAATTTCAAGAAATGGGTAGGGATGTGCTCTTGGAACATCTTGACGAACAACTTATAAGGGCATAGGAATAAGGTTGCATGCCAGGAATTTTACCTACACTTAAGAAGAGAATCTGGACATCTGCCTTGAACAACGATTATCAAAATGGTAACAAAATCTGATGAACAAGATGGAAAATAATATTCATCATAATCCTTACGATGAAAAAGTCCCCACGATAAATGGCATAAGTTTCACCCATCGAGAAATTGATATTATTACGGCTATTATCCATATGCGAGGGGCAGGCAAGATTGCTTCTCTATTGTCTATTTCAACAAGAACTGTTGAAACCCACACCGCCAATATCATGCGAAAGATGGATATCAACTCGCGTGAAAGGATCATAGATTTTATAGAAAAAGCCGGACATTTACCCTGGATTAATAAGCATTATAATAACCTCTTGATTCAGACGGAGTTTAAAAAGCTGTCAAAGGCAGTGATTCGGCTGACCCACAATAAATCGCTCAGTTGTTACATCATCTATGAACCAGATAAAGGAATAAGTGACTTTTATTTGGCAGCTCTCAAAAAACATTTAAATGCCTGCGACATTAAGACCATTCTCTTTGAAACCACTAATGAGAAATCCATTGGCTCTTCATTATTGCAAGAAACCTTTCCCCTCTCGTCCCACATTATTTATGTGATTCCAGATCGTTTTTCCGACCTTGTCCCCAACCAAAAAGATAAATACACCAAAGAAATTTCTAGCCTGACACAAAGGATTCTTTCTAAACATTCCTCTCTTACCTATTTATTATTTAACAAAGATATCGATGATATACCCCAAAAGCTCGTAGACCTCGGCTATGTTGGGATTCGAGATGAACAAGAATTTTTTTCGTTATTATTTAAAGTATTAACAAGAATCGTGCCTGACATCAAACTCGACGAAATTGCGTCTCAACTCTTAAAGAACTTCGACGTAACGTCCAAGCAGCCCGAAATGATGCCACCTTCCCCTGATTTGGCACCCCCAAGTCCTCAACAACAAGATTCTATTTTAAGGCGCCGAAGATTCACAAAAATGATCTGGAGTCTTGTTATGATTACCTCTTTATGCTTGAGTTTGTTCATTTTTAAACAGCAAAAATGGAACACAATAAATGCTCAAGACCCAAAATCAGCGCCCTCCATTCGATCAGATTTGATCGTTCCTACAGGAAACACCTTTCTGAATCGTCCCACCATCATTGCAAAACTTGAAGAAAGCTTGAAGGGGTCAGAAGGTATTCAAGCTGTTGCCCTTGTCGGTATTGGGGGAGCGGGGAAAACAACAATAGCCCGACGGTATGCGCTGCAGCAGAACAGTAATATTGTCTGGGAAGTCAATGCAACAACCCTCGAAACACTTAAAGACTCTTTTGAGCGACTTGCTTATGCTTTGTGCAAAACGGAAGAAGAAAAGAAAATACTCTCTGGGCTTCAGAACATCAAAAATAATGTAGAAAGAGATGAAAAAATACTTTTGTTTGTGAAAGAAAAATTAAAAAATGTTTCCAACTGGTTTCTCATATTTGATAACGTCGAGAAATTTGCGGATATCCAGAAGTATTTTCCTTGTGATTCAACAGTTTGGGGGAACGGAAAGCTCATTGTAACCACCAGTGACAGCAACACGAAAAATAACAGTTTGATCCACAAATTTATTCAAATCGGAGAGCTCTCTCCTCAAGATAAATTAAGTCTTTTTATCAATATTATGATGAATGAAAATCCATCCCAATTAAACGATGAAGAAAGACTGGAAGCCAAGAATTTCTTAATGGATGTTCCTCCATTTCCTTTAGACGTTGCAATTGCAGCATATTATTTAAAATCGACCCACACGCCTTATTCAAAATACCTAGAGTCGGTTAAAGAAAATAGTCAAGAATTTGACACCATACAAACAAATGTCGTGAAAGAAGCAAGCGATTACACCAAAACACGCTATAGAATTATCACCCTTTCCCTAAAGCATCTTATTGAGACTCATAAGGACTTCGGGGACCTTCTACTTCTCATCAGTTTGTTGAATTCTCAAAATATACCCAGAGCCTTGTTATCTCAGTACAAAAGTGATGTTGTTGTCGATAATTTCATCTATAATTTAAAGAAATATTCCCTTTTAACGAACGAATCCTCATCTAACCTCATCCCAACGATATTTATACACAGAAGAACCCAAGAAATAAGTTTAGATTATTTTATAAAGACACTGAATTTGTCAATGAACAGCCCTCAGTTGGAATCAATCGCCTCTACCTTAGAAGATTATGTCGTTGATGCTATTGATAAGGAAGATTTTTTTAGATTGAAGCTTCTTGTTCCGCACTGTGAGACTTTTTTAACCCACAAGGATGTCCTCTCTGAACCGATTAAGAGCTCTATCGGAGGAGCGCTGGGGTCAACTTACTACTATCTGAGATATAACAACAAAGCAAAGAACCTACTAGAAGAAAATCTTAAAAATCTAACCCAATATTATGGTGAGAACCACATTAAGATTGCCCATATTTTAGTTTATCTGGGAAATTTCTATCGATCCGTCGGTCACTATGAAAAGGCGAAATCTTTGCTGGAACAAAGCATCGAAATTTATAAAAAGCATCCAAATTATACGAGGAAGGCTAAAGCTTTAGGCTACTTAGGGGTAGTTTATAGAGACCTTGGTGACTACCAAAAAGCAAAAAATTATCTTGAACAAAGCCTTGACCTGCATCAAAAATATTCGAGGAACCAGATTGGACATGCCTGGGCATTAGCACATTTAGGGATTCTCTATGTTGCCATAGGCGACTATAAAAAAACCGAATTGCTCCTTGAACAAAGTCTATCTATTTATAAAAAACATTCCGAAGACTATATCGGCGTCGCGTGGGCCCTTGGAGTTCTGGGATCTGTTTCTACATCCTTGGGTGATTATGACAAGGCATTAAAATTACTGGAGCAAAGTATTCTCATTACAAGAAAACATTTTTCCGATGATCATTTCTTTATTGCAGAAAAGTTCAGCTATTTAGCGACTCTTTATATCGAAATGGGTCAATATCAAAAAGCAAGAAGCCTTCTTAAAGATTGCTTGGCAGTATTCGAGAAAAACCTTGGTGCCAATCATATGGATACAGCCCGCATCTTGAGAATCCTTGGGGAGGCTCACTACGGTGATGGCGACTTTGAGGCTTCAGAGGAATTCCTCAATAAATCTTTGCTCATGTTTCAACAGAATAATAATCCTGAGCATTATAAATCTCAAGAATCCTTGGGCACTCTCTACATGAAGAAGGCTTCTTTAGCAGCCAATCAAGGGGAAACAAAACAAGCTCAAATCTTCCATGACAAAGCAACCCAATATTTGGGACAAGCTCTAGAAATGGCGATGAAGCTTTTTCCCCAAGAGTCGGCCCATGTCAAAAATATTCAAACAAAATTGAGTCAGTTAGAAGGAAGAGCATAAGCATTATGTCCTTTTTTTGAGCTTGTTTCCAATTCAGTTGATCTGCTCTTTTAAATTAGGGTAGAGTTGCAAATTAATTGACCAGAAAAAACCCGAAACAAAGCAAGAGTGATGCTTGCTAGAGAGAAAAGCCATGACCCACGATCTTACAAATGCCATCTCATATTGGAACGAAAATGCCTGCGTTTGGGATGAAGCCATGGCAGAAGGAAGCGCTTTTCAAAAAACACTGGTTGAACCAAGTACCTTAAATCTTTTAAAACCAGAAGCTGGACAAACTATACTGGACCTTGCGTGTGGAAATGGTCAAATGTCCCGTGTTTTAGCCGCACTGGGTGCTGCTGTTACGGCTATTGATGGGTCACAAAACATGATCAATCTTGCAAGAAAGCGCAGTGCAGGTTTAACCATAGAGTATCGAGTAGCTGACATCATGACAACCGAGCAGGTGTTGCTCGAACCTTCTTCATTCGATGCGGTTTTATGCAATATGGCGCTTATGGATATCCAGGAAATAAAACCTGTTTTCCAAATAGCTTACCGAGCCCTTAAAAAGGATGGCGCGTTTGTATTTTCCGTCACGCATCCTTGTTTTGACAAATCCGTGGGGCCGCATATAACGGAAATGCATGAAAATGGAGGGACAGTTCTCATGGAACGCTCAATAAAGGTTCGAGAATACTTAAACACCACAAGCCTGAAAACAAGGGCATTACCGACACTCCCCTCGGCACATTATTTCTTTCACAGACCCCTACAGGTCTATTTATCCGCCGCATTTGAGGAGGGGTTTTCAATGTGTGGAATTGCAGAACCAGCATTTCCTCATGACACGGAACTTAAAGAACATAAGG
>JAIESE010000009.1 GCA_019746225.1 Alphaproteobacteria bacterium
TTTGACTGCGTTGCCATTGATCGGGTGTGTGAATGATGGGCGTGATAAATTGCTCGAGGTCTTGGGTTGAGACTACATCTGGCCTTGCGCCCATGACAGCAGCTAAAAAGACGGCCATGTCTTGGATGGAGCTGCTAAAACCACCGGCTGCAGGAAAATTAGTATATTCTTTGCGATAGGGGGCTTGTCGGACAAGGCTTTTCGCATTCTTGTTCTTTTTTCTTCCTTTGACTTTTGATTTTTGTAAGACATGAGCGGATGCGCGATTCTCATTGGCAATGAAAGTATCCCAGGAAGAAGAGGTATGCGGCATATTGAGGGGCTTCAAGAGTTTATCCTGAAGGACGGACTCGAAAGATGCTTGTAACTCTTTCTCAATAATCTCGATGGCCAAGTTATACACCGCATTATGATAGGAGAACTTTTCACCAGGGGCTTCTTGGTCTTCAATCTCATGTATTTTCTTCTTTACATCTGAGGGCAATTCCCCTCGTTCTATTAGGGTGTTAAAACCAGCTGAAGATATGCCTGTTGTGTGGCTCAGGACGTGCCGCAGCGTTGCTCCAGGAATCACGTCGATGGGGTGGTCGAGACTGATGTTTTGCTCGCGATTCAATATGGCAATGAGGGTGGAAGAAAGCGGTTTTGACACAGAACCAAGCTGGAATAGTGTTTTCTTGTTGATGGGCTCTGTCTTTCCAACGGTGCGAACGCCAAAGGTTTTTATATAAATGATTTTACCATTATAAACAACGGCCACAGCCATGCCAGGAATTTTCTTTTGATGCATGGCTTTTTCAACAAGGGTTTCGAGCTTAGGCAAAATAGAGCGAATGTGATCGGTCTCAGCGTGAGCCGAGCAGATGAAAATAAGAAACAAAACCATGATGCGATAAGACGTGGGCATTTTTAGCAGGTGTAGGAACTTTAGTATCATAGGAATCAATAGGTTACATCCCATTTTGGCAATGACGCTTCAGAAAAGATAGAGAAAGTTAACAGATCCGCAAGCTGATTATCAGGCCGTGGCCAACCACCTTTTTTGGTACACTCTAAGATATATCCTAGCTTTTGAGGAACTTTTTGACTCTCAATGTTTTCGCCGTCACAGTAAATTTCTACCTTTTTAGCACCTAATATTTGAAAGGCCAAAACAGTTAAAGCGTGGGCTGTTTCGGTGGCATATCCTTTGTTTCGAGAACTCTTTCGAATAAAGTAGCTGATTCCGAATTGGGGGATGGGCCATACGGTTTGGAACGAAGGGTAGGCGCTTCGGCCCACAACGCGCATCGTCTCTTTTTCGAATATGACATAGCGAATAAACTCTCGCGTAATGAACTCTGCGTGTTGCTTGCGGCAGTCTTCTTCAACAGACTCAAGAGTCGGCAGTGCGGTAGGCCAGTTAAGCCATTTTATATAGTCCTCATACCCATCGATGATCGCCTCATGCACTTCAGAGCCATATCCAGCTCTAGGCATTTTTAATATGAGACGGGATGTTTCGATGGTTTCCGGTAGATCAATGAGAATCGGTTTTGGGTTCATCCGCAATTTTTATCCTTACTAAAAATTTTTAACAACATCTTCACAAACCTTCTTCGCGTCTCCAAGCACCATAAAGGTGTTGTCTCGATAAAACAGATCATTGTCGACGCCTGCATATCCAGAGGCTAAGGAGCGCTTGATGAAGAGCACCGTTTTGGCTTTTTCAACATCTAGGATGGGCATGCCAAAGATGGGAGATGAAGGATCTGTTTTTGCGGCCGGGTTTGTAATGTCATTAGCCCCAATCACAAATGCAACGTCGGTGGTTGAAAAATCATTATTGATTTCGTCGAGCTCATGAACTTCTTCGTATGGGACATTGGCTTCGGCTAAGAGAACGTTCATGTGGCCTGGCATACGGCCAGCGACAGGGTGTATGGCGTAACGAACTTTTACGCCCTTCTTCTTTAATTGGTCACACATTTCGCGTAAAGCATGTTGAGCTTGAGCAACGGCCATACCATATCCTGGAACAATAATGACTGATTGAGCATTGGATAAAATGAAGGCGGCATCCTCAGCACTGCTGACTTTTACTGGACGATCCGCAGAATCGCTTGCATTGGCAGCAGCTGTTGCTGGATCTGTGCCAAAGCCCCCTAAAATCACATTGAAGATTGAGCGGTTCATGCCTTTGCACATGATATAGCTCAAGATGGCACCTGACGCACCAACAAGAGCACCGGTAATGATGAGTAAGTTGTTATTTAAGGTAAACCCGATACCAGCCGCTGCCCAGCCTGAGTAGGAGTTGAGCATGGATATGACCACAGGCATATCGGCGCCGCCAATGGGGAGAATGAGGAGGAAGCCCAAGGCCAATGACACCAGTGTCAACACCCAGAAAATTAAATGAGATCCCGTGAGCATGAAAATCAAGAGCAAAAAGACAATGGAAGCTCCGAGTGAGGCATTAAGGATATGTTGACCACTAAAGGAGAGAGGTTTACCACTGATCAGGGCTTGCAATTTTCCGAATGCAATGAGGGAACCTGTGAAAGTAATGGCTGCAATAGATGCTCCTAGGCCCATTTCAATTAGGCTGGACCCTTTGATCGTACCGCTTACACCAATGCCAAAAGCCTCAGGAGCATTCAAAGCAGATCCTGCCACAAGAACGGCTGCTAATCCTACAAGACTATGAAACCCGGCGACAAGCTGAGGCAAAGCTGTCATGCGAATTCTTCGGGCAATGATCGCGCCAATGCCGCCTCCACAGAAAATCCCTAATAAAATAATCCCATAGCGGGATATATTTGGCGTCAACAGAGTTGTGAGAATGGCAATAGCCATACCAAACATTCCATAGATGTTTCCTTGCCGAGATGTTGCCGCTGAAGACAACCCCCTCAAGGCCATAATGAATGAGACAGCAGAGATGAGGTATAAGAAAGAGGACATACTTGAAGACACGGGATTGGCTCCTTATTTATTTTTAGAGAACATTGCCAACATTCTTTGGGTTACGATAAATCCCCCAAAGATGTTGATGGAAGCGAGCACAACAGCCAAAAATCCAAAGGTTGTTGAAATACCACCGATGCTGGGACCTGCTGCGAGGAGGGCGCCAACGATAATGACGCTGGAAATAGCATTGGTCACGGACATTAGGGGAGAATGCAAGGCTGGTGTCACTTTCCAAACCACGTAATACCCAACAAAACAAGCTAAAAGGAAAACGGTGAGTCCCATAATGAAGGGATCTACGTCTGCACCGTGTGGTGCCTTTTCCAAGACCCCTTTTGCTGCCGCACGTAAAGCACTCGCTTCATCGAGCATGCTTTGAGCAGCCTCTTGCAGTTTACCTGCTTTTTCTAAAATGCTTTGCATATCCATAGTTTAAGCCTCCTTCGCTAATTTGCGGACGCGCTTGGGAGCGGGCTCAGCCCGTTCCTCTCGAGGCCTGAAGACGGCCCCCGTTATAATTTCATCATTCCAATCAATGGCTAGTTTCTTACCTTCTTTGTTGAGGAGTAATTTCAAGAAATTAAAAACATTGCGTGCATAGACCTGGCTTGCATCATTGGGGATGCGGCTGGGAAAATTGGGATATCCCAAAATCTTTACGCCATGTTTTACCACAACCTTTCCTAAGACTGCAGCTTCACAATTTCCACCAGACTCAATCGCTAAATCCACAATCACCGATCCAGCTTTCATTTCCTTGACCATCTTTTCGGTAATTAAGATAGGGGCTGGCTTTCCAGGAATTTGGGCTGTGGTGATGACAATATCTTGTTGACGCATGACTTCTTCGAGTTTTTCTTGCTGACGCTTTTTATAATCAGCACTCATTTCTTTGGCATATCCACCGGTGCCTTCGCCACTTTCGAAGGATTCCACTTCAAGAAAAGTGGCGCCTAAACTTTCGACTTGTTCTTTGACCGCAGGTCGTACGTCAAACGCTGAAACAATGGCACCCAAGCGGCGGGCCGTTGCGATGGCTTGGAGCCCGGCCACACCTGCCCCTAAAATCAAGGCACGAGCAGGGGGGATCATGCCGGCAGCTGTCATCATCATGGGCATGGCGCGTCCAAATTCGGAAGCCGCATCAACAACAGCCTTATAACCGGCCAAGTTACTTTGTGAGGATAAAACATCCATACTTTGGGCACGGGAGATCCGGGGTATAAGCTCTAAAGCAAAAGCGGTGATGTTTCGCTTGGCGATTTCTTTGGAAAGGGACTCGTTCCCATGGGGCTTCAGCATGCCAACTAAAATGCACTCTTTTGGTAAAGCTGAGATCTCAGCCAGGGTAGGGGGACTGACACGAAGGACGATGTCTGCATCTTTATAAAGAGATTTGGTGTCTTTGGCTATGGTTGCACCAGCGGCTTCATAAGCTGAATCTATCATTCCAGCAGCCGTACCGGAGCCGTTCTCGATGAAGACCTCATGTCCCCAATCAACTAACTTTTTGGAGACTTCAGGCGTAATGGCCACACGACATTCAAAGTTGTTTGTTTCATTTGATGCAACAATTTTCATAAACTTCCTCATAATCCTTGAATTCTTTAAGCTGAACCTAACATACCTTATTGATCCTTGGCGAGAGGGTCATTATTACTTTTTTTCAATGGCTCCTTTGGCAAGCTTGAGACGACAAGCGCAAGCTTGCTCGCATATTTTTTCAAGTCGTTTCTTAGATCTTGAAATTGTTTTGACCGGACTTCTTGTGCCGAAATGAAGCTTTTCAAGACCTTACTATCTTCAATCATTTCAAAGCCTTGTTCCCCAGCCCTGCAGTCGCGTTTGGCCTCTACCCAAGGCGTCTTAACTTGATATGTTAAGGTCTTGGCTTGTTCGGCATCCATATTGGGAAAGGAGATCTTTTTGTGTTGCGTCATCGGCAACCCAATGAACGTGGTTCCTTCTTGGGTGGGAGATGTATCAACAAGATTGTCAGTCCAGGAAAAATGCAACAAAATTGCTGGTCCTTTATTTGTAAGAAGAAGATGATTTTCTTGCTCATAGGCATAGATAACCAAAAGATCTTTAACAATACGAGAGTTTAAGGGGGGAAGAACCACTTTCGGGTTTAAAGGGGATGTTTCTCCGCTTAAAGTTTGAATAACGGCTTCCTCAATGAGCTGGAGAGAATGACTTAAAGCAGCTCCTGTAAAGGGTTGGGCACGTTCACCGGTAAGGGACATCTCACCTTGTGTTTTCAAAAGGTCATTATCTTTTATCTCTAGGCGTTCCTTAATAATCATTTTTGCGTGGTTCGCATTAATGCTCGGGATATTTTCATAAGAAGGATTTTGAGAATCTAAGACGAGTACTGGTCTATCAGATATATCTGGATAAATACCGTCGGCCATACTGGTAAAATTTGTAGGGTCAATCCAAAATATTTGACCATCCTTTGATGTTGCCTTCACAATAGCATGATTCGAATTATAGTAGCTGGGGAGGGTCTTTTCAGGAGGCAAGTAAGCCAAGCCGCGCATCACAAGGGCAGCATGTGCCTTAAAACCAAGGGAATTCAGTATAGCTGCGGTTGAGGCTGAAAAATCTTTGCAATCGCCGACACCACTGTCAGCAACGGCTTTCAATGAGCGCGGAGAAAATTTACCTTCAATGGTTCGCCAATCCCCCATGTAGCGAATCTTTTCAGACAATTGGGATGTCACTGAATTAATAATATCTACCGGATTGGAAAAGGTGGCGGCATTTTTTTTAATGGACGCTTGCAACGGAGGTAACTCTTGATTAATAACGCGCTCGTAGTCTTTGGCAGATGCTTTTGAAAACGCCTCATTAGAATCAAAGGTTGAAATGCTGATCCATGTTCTTAAGGATTCAGGGATTTGGTTGGATTGTGGTTCATTCGCAAGGTCGTCATAGATTGGTTTTTTTGCGGATAAACTCAAAGTATAGAACTTTCCTTCCTTGCACGTTTTAATCTCGAGTCGAGAACGAGGGTCGTTTATCAAGTGGTGAAACGGTAATTCTGCTTTGATCTTGATGTTAATATTTTTCCAGTAAGCGCCTTGGCCAACATAGTATTTTAAAGCAAAGTAATTTGGAAGAGGCTGCTTGAATGTTTTGATTTTATATTTCAAATATACCTTTGAGCCGCTACCAACATGGGGGTATGAAATAAGAATTTGAAAGAGTTGGTCAAATCCACTGATCTCACTGGCAAGGGGTTTGGTTTCTATCATGTCTTTCGGGACAATGTATTCTTTTCCATCGATGATTGTTTTTGCCTCGATGATGTCTATCTTCTCTATGTTTTCATTAAATTGAATGCGTTCAGCACTAAAAGCATTCCTCCCAGACTCATTAAGGATTTTGATTTGCTTTTCAACAATTTCTTCTGACTTTCCGTCCTTATCAACCACGATGTCACTATTATAAAATTCAACTTCTGCGGGTGCATCTTTGATCGTTGCCCAACGTGCATAAATGGGTAACGGGGAAAAGATTGGACTTAAAAGGAGAGCGAAAAAGAATGTGGAGATAAGGCGCATTTTCAGCATAAGGCTTAAGACTTCTCATAATTAAAATATTATTTTCCTTAAAGGCAGTATAGGGATTTTAAGTCTCAGTTCAATAGTCTTTTTTGTCACTTAATGTATGAACGTCGATTTATAGAGAGCTGCATGACCTTTTGTAATAGGGCTTTGATAATTTCTCATATTCATTAACCCTTCATTAAGAAATTTCCTTTCACCATCAACACTAGAGAGATGCATTTAGACTTAAAGATAATGGGAGAAAGCTCATGTCAGATAGACAATCGATAACGCCGATAGGCTCATTTACTTCGGCATCTGCTCTGCTGGCAACTCGAGGAACAGATGAGGACTGGGAGAATTCTTTTAAAGTCGATCCCACCCTCAATAAGTACAAAGAATCGGAAGCGATGGGGTATGGCATTGAACGCTGTCTTTATGAGTTTAATCCAGAACTTTCCTGTTTAAGTCCTTGCCTTATCCATGCGGCTGTTTTGACCCCAGCCGAAGCGTTGATTGCGTTGGAAGAAGTGGCCACACAGCCGAATCACCCCACTCTTCCCGTTGATCGGCATCTGGCTGCTTTTTTGATCAGTCGCTGGAAAGGCCTGAGTTTGTCTGATTTGCGGGATATGGGAAAGCCCCAAAGGGAGGTCAAAAATCTTGCCATATTAAGGATATTAGCAGGCGTTCAAGGGGGCTTTAAGATTAAGGCCTTGCCGAATTTGTGCCAATGGATGGCAGACGTTTGTTCGCCAATGATCACGCAATATCATAACCTAAAAGCCCGCGCTAAGGCGCAAGGAGACATCGCTAAAGCAGTATCTTCCGGCCAGTTGAGCAAATTGGTTAAGATTTTTGAAAATCGTCAAGCTTTGAGGGAAGATGACTGTGATTTTCAGGCAGCCAAAATCGAAGTATTGTTAATTGAGTCAGAAATCAAAGAGATTGAAGCAAAAGTCAGGAATCGGAATAATGCTCAACACAAGTCAGGTTTGACTATTTGGGCAACACTGACGTTGCCCCTGAGAGAACTTAGGAATGCGTGGGAGAAGCGGCAAGCCAATCATCGCATGAGACGCCTTTATGAGCGTTCCGAGATGTTGTATGACGCTTGGGGCGATGCGCTTCTTCCCGGAGCCAGAAATCCTTCATTGGCCTTTTGGAAGCGACTTTGGGCAAAAATGAATGAGGCAGATATTCCTAAAATGGGCAGGGAAATCAATGTTGACGGGCGCTTGAAATCTGACTAGTTTCTAATTGTTGCTGAAGTAGCTCAGTTGGTAGAGCAACTGATTCGTAATCAGTAGGTCGGAGGTTCGATTCCTCTCTTCAGCACCAGGGATTCTGCGGATTACAAGGGATTCCAAGATTCTCAAAATTCTTCCGGGTATACCCCGGGTATACTTTCGGATGGTTTTGCAATTTTCACCCATAAAAACCCTCAAAATAGATGAACAATTCAAAGAGGAAGATAGGAATAAGAACTTTAAGATCGTTGAGCATTTGGTGTGGGGACTTCTCCGCCTTGCCCGAACCTATGAGGTCTCCCCATTTGGGGAATCTCGCGCGAGCCTTAATGAAGCGTTCGAGTTGATTGTGGGGAATACGCCTCTAAAGTCCAAATCCAATATAGCAGCAAATGAGCCTCCCCTCTGCGGGGAAAAGGCTTATGGTGTCCAGTTTAATGCCTATAAATCTGACTGTCATTTTGTGGCTGCATACAAACATCTGGAAGGGAACGATCCTTCTTTCTCCTTAACTCAGCCTGAACACATTGGGAAGTTCCTAAGCCTCTCCCACTGGTTCAGGGCTAAGCTGCTGACGCTCAAAACCCCCAACGTTAAAGAGAAATTTATGTTTTCTGAAGAGTCCCTCTTGTCTCTTCCGGAGTGGATAAGCAGTAACGACATTCATATATCGATTGACCTTTACGAAGATAAGCTGCAGAAGCTAATTGCTACACTCCAAAAGGTGGCTTGAAATTATGAATTACCTATAACCTCCGCAAAATTTTTGCGGAGGTATGACTACATTCAATCTTCCTCCTTCTATCTAATAACCGAAACAGAACTACGTAGATGTCACCTCAGTAATTTTATAATCCAAGTTTATTCAAGCAATTCTTTATCTATAATTATATTTGACCTTGTTCATGTTTGTAAATATTGAGAGAGGAATATGAGTATGAAAGAATGGAATGAACATCGACTTTTAAGCCGTAAAGAAGCTGCTGAATTTTTGGGGGTGAAGGAGATCACGCTTGCCATCTGGCAATCGACTCAACGCCACAAGATACCCATCGTGAAGGTCGGAAGGCTTGTTAAATATAAATTCCCAGATCTTCTCGAATTCATTGAGCGATGCACGATCAACCAATCAACTCTTGAGGGGAAGAAGGTGAGTGATACGTCTTCTGACATCATATGAGGGGTTTACGTGAAAGCTATCCCAGAAGTGAGGGAGAATGCGCTGAAGAGTTCGTCGACGCCATGGCTCGTTGGAACATTCATTTTCGGGGGGCTATCATAGACAATGGCGAGATCCATCGCTTTGCATCTGGAGAGCGAGGAGACAAGGATTGCTGGTACGTTTTTCATGGACTAGCAGGGGCTTTTGGGGATTGGAGCATGGACATTCATGAAAAGTGGTGCGTAGAAAGAGGCAATTTATCTTACCCCGATAAGGAGAATCTCAAGCTACAGATAGAAACAGCGAAAAAGAAATTTGCTGAAGAAATTCAGCAAAGACACCATGGAAGCAGTTTATCGGCCTTGAGTAAATGGAATGGGTCGTCTGAGGTTGCTCACTCTCCTTATTTGCGGCAAAAGCAAGTTGAAGCCTTTGGCGTGCGCTCGTATCAAGATTCTCTAGTTATTCCCTTAAAGGATAAGGCTGGCAAATTATGGAGCCTCCAATGGATTGCTCCCGGTGGGACAAAACGCTTTTTGAAAGGTGGACGTAAAAAGGGATGTTTCCATCATATTGGTGTTTTTGAAGAGGGCAAGCTGATTTACGTCACAGAAGGGTATGCAACAGGTGCGAGTGTCTATATGGCAACCCATCAAACAACAGTCATTGCTTTTGATGCAGGGAATATTGATCCAGTTGTTGAGGAGATCAGGAGAGCTCACCCCAAAAATCCAATCATCATTGCGGGTAATGATGATGTCTGGAGAGATCACAATAAAGGTCGAGAAAAAGCGGAGCAGGCTGCCCTTAAACATGGGTGTTCCGTTGTCTTTGCTCAATTCAAAAGTAGGGAAAGCAAACTTACGGACTTTAATGATCTTCATGTGCTGGAGGGATTAGGGGAAGTTAAAAATCAATTGGAACGTGCTCAGATTATTATTGAAAATGACCCTCTGCCAATTACTAGCACCCTCTTGCCTGTCCTGCCCTTTACCTTGGACATGATGCCTGAGTCCCTTCAGCCCTGGATAAAAGATGTTGCTTATCGTCGGCAATGCTCCATTGATTTTGTGGCTATTCCGACCATTTTGATGTTATCGAGCTTGATTGGTGCGAGGTGTAGCATTAAACCCCACGAGAAGGATGACTGGATGGTTGTCCCAAACCTTTGGGGTGGAATTTTAGGCGATCCGGGAACTTTAAAAACGCCCGTCTGTGGGGAAGTGCTGTTTCCCCTTGGGTATTTAGAGTCAAAAGCAACCGAAGATTACAATGACAAGAAAATCAAATATGAAGCCGAGAAGACCGCGTTTATAGAGGGTAAAGGGTGTTTAGAGCGTAAAATAAAAGATATTGTGGACCAAAAAGAAGGAGCATTAAACAAACAAGATGACCTTGCCTTTGTGACAGATGAATTAGCCGCCCACCTCAAAAACAGCCCTACTGAACCCGCTTATAAGCGCTACAAGGTCAGCG
Organism: Alphaproteobacteria bacterium; assembly: GCA_019746225.1. Classification (NCBI taxonomy): domain Bacteria; kingdom Pseudomonadati; phylum Pseudomonadota; class Alphaproteobacteria; species Alphaproteobacteria bacterium. The sequence goes on from JAIESE010000009.1 coordinate 10,395, forward strand.
ATACGACAGTTGAGAAAATGCAGGAAATTCTTTCACAAAATTCCCGAGGTGTCCTTGTGTTTCGCGATGAACTCATGGGTTTCTTGGAAAGTTGGGAGAAGAAAGGCCATGAATCCGATCGTTGCTTTTATCTTGAAGCCTGGAAGGGAGATAAATCCTACACGATTGATCGCATCGGAAGGGGTATGGTTCATGCAGAGAATATTTGTGTCTCGATTTTAGGAACAACGCAACCGGATAAAATCTCGACGTATCTTCATAAAGCAATCAAAAAACTCGATAATGATGGGTTGCTTCAACGCTTTCAGCTGCTCGTTTATCCCGACAAAAAATCTTGGTCGCTGGTTGATGAGTATCCAGACCATATTGCCAAAAACCGTGTATTTGAGATTTGTAAAACGATAGATGCCATGGTTTTTGGGGATTATGGTGCCCAAGCACCTGAGCCCCTCTATGAAGGTCAATATACCATTCCCTTTTTCCGGCTCTCAACAGAAGCGCAAGCCCCATTTCATGAGTGGCTCAAAAGACTTCAAGAAAAACTCGACAGCAACGACCATCCAATTATTCTGCAACATTTATCAAAATACAGAAGCCTCATGCCGTCCTTGGCCCTTATCTTTCATGTGGTCGACAATGCTGATGGGAAAAGGGAAAGAGACATCAGTCTATCCTCAGTTCAAAAGGCAGCGGCATGGTGTGATTATTTAGAATCTCACGCCCGACGCATTTATGGGATGGTTTTGGATACGACCTTTGAAGCGGTCCCCACATTATCCAAAGCGGAAGAATTGCTGGCTTGGATGCGCAAACAAACCAGCCGTTCTGACCAACCCTTAAAACGTCGGTTTATCTTGCGATATTCGAAATTCAGAAGCTCCAAAGACCTTGATCTGCTCCTGTCCGATTTGGTGCAGATGGGCTATATCCAAGAGGGTAGTAAAGGAACATTTCATATTGTTCATCAAGCATTATATTAAGTTAATGGATAATCTGCACAAATGATCTTAGATTTTTTGTATTGAGAGAGCCCAAAACCTATATATGATTAATTCGCTATACCTTGATCCTTTCAGCAATATAAGGTTGAGTCAAAAATCTATTTGTAATCGCCCATCCTCAAGCAAGACTTGCCCGTTATTTATGTTAAGTAGTTGTAGCTCTGATGCCGACATGTAGGTTTTGCATGGGTAATAGCTCATTTTTTACTTTCAAATTGGAAATTAATCATTTATAAATATTAATTATGTAGTTTAAATAATGATCATTGCAATGTTAGTAATAAATCAACAAATACATAGTATGCAAATATCAGATAGAAAAAGTTACAAATGAATAAAGGGATAATCAAATGGCAGTAGACTTAGAAACATCAGATTATTTTCGGGATTTTGATTGGGGAAATCTTAAAGCGTTTTATTATGTTGCCAAAGTTGGAAATATTTCAGGAGCCGCTCACTTCTTGAAGCTATCTCAGCCAGCGATGAGTCGGCAAATTTCGAAGCTTGAAAAGCATTTAAGGTATCCTTTGTTTACGCGCAATAGAGGAGGTGTAAAGCTAACCCGTAAAGGCGAAGAGCTTCTCAGCGTAGTAGAAAGTACTTTTTTAGGTTTAAGAGGATTTACGCATAATACTCATGCTCTTACAAAAATTACGAGAAAAAGAAAGATTAAAATAGCAACATCTTATGCAGTCGCTACTTATGTAATAAATGATCTGATTCTAGAATATAGTATCAAGAACCCAAATGTTGTTTTTGAGATCATTGCAAGAGATGATGTTCTTGACGTCATTTTGAATGATGTTGATATTGCGATTTGTCCCTATGATCCCCATCTTCAAGGTGTGATCCAAGAACCTTTGCTTACTTTGCAAAAGAAGCTTTATGCCAGTGAAAAATACTTAGCGCAGTATAAAGAGCCAAGAAAAGTTGAGGACTTGAAGGATCACCGTTTAATAGCTATTAGCTCTAATGCAGAAAACTATCCTTATGCAGATGTTAACTGGATTTTAAAACTTGGCCTGCCCGAAGGTAAGCTGCATGAAGCTTCATTTTTTTCAAATTCAATTGAATGTATGGTAAGTGCTGCAATAAGAGGTATTGGAATTATTGCTAGTTATGATGAAATGGCAATTTTAAAAGACGCCAGGCTCAAAAATATACTCCCGAATGTAACTGATAATATGGTCAAAGAATACTTTATTTATCCTAAACACCTTAAGGGAGATAATGATATTATTGATATCAAAAACTATTTACAAAAAACACTTCTTTTTAATGATACCTGAATTTAAGGCTTCTAATTCATTATGAAGGCCTTGAAGAAACCTCTAAGTCTACCAAACAAAATCAGCCATAATGATATGTACGTGTAGGTTGGAACCTTACTTTTTTTATTTTCATGTGAGCCTCCTTTAGTATCTTTCCTAATCTATTGTTGTTCTTAATTATTTTCTTGGTCCAATCTCTAGAGCCATTTCACTATCTGGTAAATTTTAGTAAAATGACCCTCAAGCATTGGAATATTTACGCCTCAGCAAATGATTTTGCAAGTTTATTTTCCATTTCATCGAGGATATGAAGGGTAAATTCGAACAATGCGAGGGTTAGAAGAGCATGTTTTCGGCTCTGGGGAGCAAGACATGCGGCAAAGTGTACCGGCATATCGCAGTGTCGATGTTCCTGGTTGATTTTGTAGTGTAAGTCATATCCCCGAGCAGCATCCGGCTTTGAAGATAGTTTAATAACCCTGGAAATCGGGTCTTGCCCCTCGTAATAGGCTGCCTCAAACAAATTTACCATGGCTGAAAATGCTAACGGACAAATTTCGGCCACCCGTTTATGAGAAGCTAGAAGCCACTTGGTTCCATCAGCTACAGGAAAATTATCTTTATCCAATCCGATGTCGCTAAATACCTGCTCCATAAATTTATAATGTCCGGCTTCATCAGCCATAAAATGCTCGATTAGCTCACTTGCTTTTGAGAAGTGGATCAATGCGGGCTCCATGGAACGCCCTGACTCTTTTGTCACATACCAGGATTGTTTTGATATCCACCCAATCATATGGAAAAACTTTTCTTCATCGCGCTTGAGGAGTTTCTCAAGGAACTTGCCAAATCCATCTTGGCCTGACCAAGTCGTGCTTTCCCACTCCAGACGATAGCAGATGAGGTAGGTGACAAAACTTATCGGGTCATAAAGGTCAGTGCCCTTGATGCGGGCCTTGTCTAATATCTTTTCGCGGTCCCAATTCCAATTCAAAGGGATGTCTTCTTTGAGAGAGTCATCTATTGGACATCCAAAAGTCTCTATAAGTTTATGGGGCGTTGATGAATCAACATTTAAGTCTGTACATATTTGAAGATCTTTTCCTGCAAATTCTTCTAAGGACCTAGGTTTTATATAGAATACAGGATAATCTTTGAGGTCTTGGATAAATTTTTGAACGTTCCTGTTGCAAGGATCAGAGTGCAGGAGGCTGGTGGCATCCTTGATCCACTCTTTATCTTCGGGTGTCACATCAATTTCCATGGAGACCCAAGGGAGGGAAAGGACAAAACTATCGTTCTGTTCAGCCCAATCAATCGTCAACCTTTCGTGGGGAATATATGTCATTATTCTTGTCTCATTATTTTATTTTAAAATCGCAAAGTTAATGACTTTTACCATGAGGGAACCTTCAGTTTCTATGTTTTTATGTCGCAGTCATGAAAAATTCAATTCAATAAAGCCTTTGAGCTTGTAGGGTAATTCTGTAAATTAGGGGTATGTTTCCCCTCTATTGGGTATCAGGAGAATAAATTTGCAAGCAAGATCTTTAAATAAACCAGCATCTGGAATGACCTATCTCTATATAACGCAAGCTTTATGTAACTTTGGGTTTTATGGCATTAAATCAATCTTCGTTTTATATGCCATCCAGCAGCTCAATCTCGACAAACCTCAAGCCATTGCTCTTTTTGCAACCTTTATGACTCTTTGTTATGCAACATCTCTTATTGGAGGCACAATAGCCGATCGTGTCCTTGGCATTAAAAACACAGTACTCATGGGCGGTCTTCTCACTTTCACGGGATTGTTGAGCTTTACTTTTTCATCCCCCGAATTCTGTTATCTCGGTTTGGCTTTTATGAGTTTGGGGTCTGGCTTCTTTAAACCGAACTTATCAACTTCAGTTGGTCTGTTTTTCGAAAACCCAAAGGATCCTCAAAAAGACAGGGCATATTCTCATTTCTACATGGCCATGAATGTAGGGAGTCTTCTCGCGCCGCTCGTGTGCGGGCTTGTAAGTATGCAGTATGGTTGGAATTATGGGATTCTCCTGATTGCGGGAGGCTTTCTTGGGGCTACCTACCTGTTTAATCAAAAAGTTCATTTTGGAGATCAAGAATCCTCGAGGGTCAATCTGACCTTTCTAAAATCGCTGCTTCTGGGAATCCCTCTAGGGGTTACTATAGTTTTGTTTTATGGTTTGTTCAAATATAGAGACTCATTCCATGGATTGATGGGTATCATCGCTGTTTCGAGCGTTATCTATCTCGGTCGCATCTATTATCAATGCAATGCTCTAGAGAGAAAAGATGTGCGGCACATCATGGGCTCAATCCTGTTGTTTGCTTTCTTTTGTTCTCTGTTTGAACAATCAGGAAGTTCATTGTTGCTCTTTTTTGATACGGGCGTTGATCGTACGGTTTTCGGAAGGCTCATTCCTTCTTCTGCGTTCCTTTCTTTAAGCCCCTTGTTTGTCCTCATTCTCAGCCCTATCCTTCTCTTCCTATTCAAGACATACTTTGAGAAAACAAAACCGTTAGATGGTTTCTTCAAAATAGGGCTTGGGTTCGTGTTTGTCGGTGTCAGCTTTCTCCTCCTGTCCTACAGTTCCTATCAAGAAATTTCTCTTGTATCACCTATATGGGTTGTTTTGGCCGTATCCATTCAAACCATCGGGGAACTCTTGGTTGTGCCCATCGTCCTTTCCAACATCTCTAAATATTCTCCCCCCAGGTTCCGCAGTGTCATGATGAGTTATTGGCTGATGGCGATTGCATATGGGCACTATTTCGCGGGCTTTATTGCCCAATTCTCGGTTGGTACTCCTCTCGAGTCTTCGGCGAATGCCTTAGAGCGATATGGATCATTTTTCTTTTCTCTTGGATTGATGCCGCTCTGTGTTGCTGTTCTATTACTGGGATATCAAGGAATGAGACGTTTAAGGTAAGCTTGAAAAGTTCAAACATAATGTGCTTTTGAACGAGTCTGTAATTTGACCTTATAAGAAACTGTAGGGGACCCAAAATTGTCCCCTAAAAACCCCGTTCTGATTTTTCAAATTTATGAATATTAAAAAGTATGAATATTTACTTTTTCAATCATTCATTTCGAAGACCTGAGAAATGCGCGCTTACATGTTGCATTTGCAACCGCGCTTTTGTTGCATGCAACCCATCTTAAAAATTGAGTAAAACTGCTGCTCTAAAAGGAACAAAAAAATGGCTAAAGGGTATGGAGAATTCTGTGTCATTTCACATCCCCTTGTCGCAATGTGTCGCAAATGGAAATGCGACAAATCTAATTATTAAAAGTTAGGATTACGGCGCCTTACAAGACACGCTTTTAGGTTTGTCGCATTGTCGCGTCTGTCGCATCGGGTTTTGAGTATCTCCAGTCCAAGAAGCTCTAAAAATAGGGTAAATCATTATGCTTGCTCAGGTGAATTATCATCCTCAACTCTTCTCCACCCCTTTCCAGGCCTCTCCCTGTAGCAAGGGAGATATTTCGTTTTCGAATAAAACCCGTCCTTGTTCAGGGTGATAGTCATTTTCATAGATCGGAGAAAGGAGGGTTTGAATATCGGATGTGAATCTTAAATCGGTAAATTTGTGATACATATTTTCTTCAAATTCCGCTCTGGAAACCTTGCTATCTTCACCTTTCATGTAAAAGTCAAACATTCGACAACTTTCGTCCAATCAATGTCAGGAAATGATTTCTTGATAGCAACGAGATCGAACAGATCCCTTCCTTTACTCCTTTGGTATAAGGCGCGTAATTTGGTCCCCATAAGTTCTTCCAGTTGGTAGACTGTTATCCCTGTCGTCCCAGAGAACCAGTCATTCTTCACGTTAAACGTCTTCTTGTCTAATCCCAGACAGCACCAATGTTCCCGTGTGTTAATTTCAACTTTCAGTTTGAGGGGGGTAATGGGTGGCACTTCTGATTCAAATCGATAGGTTAATGTTACCCTCCCACTTCCTTGCTTATATTTTGGTTTCCCGAGCCATGGATCAAGGACTCCATGCAGTTCAGTCAGCACATTCCCAATCGGCTCTTGGTCAATTTGCACCAGATCAATATCTTCACTGTATCTAGCAGACGGAGAGATATAGAGCTTATTGAGCGCTGTTCCGCCTCTAAAGCCGAGTTTTGAAGCTAAATACTCGGATGAAAAGATTTCAATCAAAGCTCGTGAGATGACCAAATCCTGCTCAATTTGGGCTTCTAGGGGCCAGGGTGCCCGACTTCTCCATTCATTGATAAAGAGTTGCGGTATCAAAGATCAAACTCCATATTTTGATTAATGTATAGGTTCCATTTGGTCGACTTTTCTAATTTTACTTTGGGAGCTGAGCTCACAAGGTATTTGTAAGGGGGATTTAATTCCTTAATCAAGGTGGCTAATTCTTTTGTAGCCGCTGAAAATCCACAACTGTCCAGAACGTAACAAAGACGCTGCCAGTACACCAATTCTCCCCGCTCGGAAAACGTATTCTTGGCAATGGTGAGCAGCTTTTTAGAATCAATTTTTTCACCGAGTTCACTTAAAACCGTCGCTATGTTATTAAAATGACCGGACGCCGAGGGGTATCTCACCAAATCGAATGCGGTTAACTCAGGATCAGAGACCCACATATAACCCGTTACTGTTTTGACCTTCGAGGCGCCAATAGCTGGAAAATGTTTCTTTTTATAGAATACAACTCTTGTCCGTAGATTATTCCAATTTCTAATCTTTAAGTCGCTTGTGACCACTTGAAACTGCATTGGTTGTTGATGGGCAGCTCCGTGTAAAGCTGCGGCAGACAAAAGGCCGACATAATACTTTTCTGAACCATAAGTCATCATTTGGTCTATGAACCAATCTGGAGGAGGACAACCCCTATCTTGGTATTCTAGGGGGGTAATTCCATAAAACCCCTTCCTTAAACGATATAATCTGTGTTCAGATACGAGCCGGGAAAAGGCAAGATCGATATTTTTGGGAGTGCCCCCTATATCGGCGAGAGCTTTCTGTTTGCTAACAAAGAGCTTTCCCGCCTTTTGCAGGTCATCTATATAGGTGCGAAGTGTTATATGTTTTTCCATCATACTCATAATATATCAAATTATGATATTAATTGCAATAGATAGAAACAATCGTTTCTCAATGAGAGTTTCCCTCATAATTCTCACTAATTATAGGCCTTCTGGCTAAAAATCGTCCTCAATCTTTCTCATACTTTGTAACATCGCTTGCGTTGCTTTCTCCATAGAGTCTCTGACAGGATCAAGATTTAACCGCGCATAGACGGCCGTTGATTGCGTTGTCTTATGGCCTAAGCTTCGGCCGATCATGAAGCTATTCGACCCTGTAGCCGCTTGCCAGCTGCCCAAAGTGCGTCGGAGGTCATGCAACCTTAGGTCTTTAATTCCAGCTCTTTCTAAAATCCGCTTCCATCCGGCTTTGGGTTCCATTAAATGGCCTGTCTCTCCTGTCCCTTCAAAGACCCATTCTCCCTTACGGTGCTTTTTAAGACGTGTATTTAAAATACCAATCACTGTGTCGATCAGATGGACTCTTAAATGTTCACCATTTTTTGTTTCTAGCACCAACCATTCTTTCCGTTCAAAAATGAATATCTTCCCACCGCATTGCTAACACATTGGATCGCCTCACGCCTGTAAAATAGGGAGACGTAGATATAATCTCGGATGGTATCGTTTGACTCTTTATCGAGGCTCTCAAAGAAACGAGGTAGTTCATCGGGATGAAGAAATCGATCTCGAGATTTTTCTTTGAATTTCTTAATCCCTTGCGCTGGATTAATCCCCTCCCAACCCCACTCAATGGCTTTATTGTAAATAATGTGGATTCTTGCTAACAGACGATTTGCTTGGTAAAGACCATTTTCCTTTCCGATCTTTTCATGGGTGGATTGAATCTCCTGTTTGGTAATGCCTGATATTTTTTTTCGAAACCAATGCCCCAAAAATCTCGGCACATCCTTCTCGTCATATTTCCAGGTCTTCTTGTGGTGTTTGCTATATCGTTCCATATACAAGGTAAACAGCTCACCAAAGGTTGTCTCTGCGCGCAGCTTTTTCTTTTCATCATTTGGATTCTTTCCTTTAATCATTTCGGAAATGATCTTTTGGGCTTCATTGCGAGCTTCTTCAACGGTCATCTCGGGATACTTGCCTAAAGTGATACGAACGGGCTTATCATTCAATTTCCGGTATACCTTAAACGACTTGGATCCTTGCTCGGTTACCATGAGTTCAAGGCCTCTTATCTTTTTATCATAAACATAAAGCCGTTTTCCCGTCTTTGGTAAGGGAAGGGCATCCAGACTTTTCTTTGTGAAATTAAAGCTTTTATCCTGTATTTTCATCACTCCTCCTCTTTTCGTTCAGTGGGTTACTGAATATAATCAGTGGGCCTTGTCGCTATACCCGGGTATACGCCGGGTATACTTTAGACAGCTATTTTGATATAAATCCATAAAACTTTAACAAAATAAAGATAGCCGTTTTCCTAGGGTTTGCAAAGGTTCTTATCGTTTTAGAAAGGTTCAAAAAGGTTAAACACTGTGATTCGTAATCAGTAGGTCGGAGGTTCGATTCCTCTCTTCAGCACCAGGGATTTTGGGGATTACAAGGAGCTGCATTTTTCTTTGCACTTAAAATTATCACTAAACTATCACCACGCGAAGAGATTTCGAGCAGCACGCGAGGGCAGGACTACTTTTTGGGCAGGTTACCTTACATTTGGAATACTTATGTAACTAAATAAAGCTTTTATAGTGTTGATTTGCACTTGATTAATTGGCTATGAAGTTTTTGGTGTCCCAAAATTTGAGTGAGCATTGCGTCTCGATACTGCAAAAGTTCATTTGAATTCTCGCTAAAGTTTAGTAAAAGCCTCCGAAACCCCTTGTTTCTCATTTTAAGTTGTGTTAAATTCTACTCGAGCTCGTAAAAATAATCGAGGAAGAAAATCTCTCCTCTCTCAGAATAAAAAACGAGTTACTTCAAAAATTGAAACAAAATTGCTTCTCAAGCATGTATTGAGGCGATTATTGATTGCAAAAGTGATCATAATTGTAATTTATGCAATTTGCTGTCGGTTTGAGCAAACCTTGCGTTTTTGTGCGTAGAGCTTTTGCGGTGTAGAACGATATGCGGACATATCGCATGAATTAATTAGTAAAGAGGACCTACTAAGATGTTGGAAACATTTTTACCCCCAAATCGACAATTGGCTACCAGAACGCGCGCCCTACCTGCCAATGCTAGTGGAATGAAGGACATTGTAGACGGGTGGTTAGTGTCGCAAATGCATTTGGCAGGGATGAATGTTGCCCTCATCAAAGCAAACGGTCCTGTGGCTACTTCTGCCATTACTGAACTCCTCTTTTTTAGACCCCTTCATGAAGGAGAGGACGTTAGTTGTTTTGCAGAAGTGATCCGACTTTGTGATAATGGGTTAACGGTCAATGTTGAGGCCTACGTTTATTGTAAAATCCAAAAGGGAAATATCAAGTTAGCAACAGGCGTTTTTAAATTCAAGGCTGTAGACAAGGAGAATAATCCGCGAATCATTCCGAGACACTAGGTGATAATTCCAAAACTTACCTGGGGAGCTTAATGATATGGTTTTGGAATGGGTTAAAAACCTATTTCAATAAAAATAAGGATTAGAATATGAAATGCATCAAAAAATTGTTTTAAATAATAATAAGTCGGCTTTAGACTACCACATATCAAATGTGGGCCGTATTAATCAATTGTGTGATCCTTTGAAATATTTAGGGATTTCGACATTTGGTTATATGAAAATGTTTGATGATTCCACGTATTTACACCTTTGTAATCAGGATGATTGGTCGAGATATTATATTCAAAACATTCACGATTCAGGCGACGTATTTACAAAAATGTTTCCGATGGTTGATTCGGAGATAACCACATTCATTTGGCCCAATGAGACCCGAGATCCTTTGCTGCTTGATTTGAAAGACCATGATATATTTCACGGATTTACTTTTTATAAACGTACCAAAAATTATATAGAACACTGGAGTTTTTGCACCAAACCTAATAATACGCAAGTTTACGACCTTTATTTCAAACACAAAGATTTGCTCTGGAAATTCGTTAAGCATTTCTGTGACAATGCAGACGACTTAATAGATCATTCAGACAAAAGTAAGCTCGCAACTTACAAAAATGGTAATAATATTGCCCCTGAGAAGAGCCTACTTGGAGCTGGTAATATCGATAAGTTCCTTAAGTCAATTGAACCAAAACAATATTTACTTAAAAACAATCAAACTTGGGCTTTCATTTCTGCGCGAGAAAGACAATGCCTGCAATTAATGACTGAAGGACTATCGCAAGGAGATATAGCGCAGAAAATTGGAATTTCTCCATACATGGTCGAGCATTACTTAAATGAGACAAAACGCAATCTGTACGCTACCTCAATGCATGAACTTCTTGTCGTATTTAAAAATAGCCCTCATTATATGGAAAGATCGTAATGGGTATAGTCATGGGAGTTTGGGTATGACTCCAGCAGAGGCAAAACATTAAACAAAGAGGCAAAGATGTTAAAGGAATTCTTATGAAGCCTATTGACACACTTTTTCTTAATCACAATCAGCACTAAGAGCTATAATTTGGAAAAATCCCAACTGTTAAAAAAATACTATCCTCTATCGAGGAATATGAAAATAGTGTAAATCAGAGATACCCAGGGAATTGCTGCCTAGCGGTTTTGTACAAATAAATGAATGAAGCATCGTTGTTATGAATAAAATTACCTATAAAAGATTGACTTTGGGCATAGCGGTTTTAGTCTTCAACTTTATACCTCAACATGTGCTGGCTATGGACACAGAGGAAACAGAGACATCGCAAAAACCTTCCCATTCTAGACGTCATGAAAAAAAGGTGAGAAGCGATTGGGACGAACAAGATGTTATCTTAATTCAGTATAAACTACCGAGTGACCAACGTAAGAAGTTAGTTGAAGGATGTCTATCAGGGTCTCTGCCTCAAATGAAAAAAAACAAGTCGTGGCATTTAACTTTACTGATGGTAAAAAATGTAAAATCACCTCACCGCCAGCCTTTAAAGAAGCGCCTCAAGAAACTTGCTCTTTCCTATCATTCATCTGAGAGCTTCACCCCTAGAAATGCAAGGTATTTACAAACTGAAGATGACGCGCCAGGAGTTATTGCTCTTTTTCCTCAGATTGAAGAGGAGGAGCTATTTAAAAGGATTAACCTAGCTCTTATTGAAGAGGTGAGGAAATACGAGAATATCAACGGTCTTTCATATGAGTTTCATCCCTATACTCAATCAGACAAATACATTCCTCATCTAACAGTTGCAAGCACGGGTTTTATTGAAAGGCATCAGCTTAATATCGAACAAGTTACCAACACAATTAATCAAAAAATCTCTCCTGATCAGAATGATAAAGGAGTGGATGTTGTCGTCATTAACTCTGGAAGTGCTCAGGGTGTTCTCCCAGGTGATGTTCGTTCTAACTTAGATGCTATAGGGCTGTCTAAGCGGGTAGAAAGAAAGCCTGTCCTTAAAGAACCAGATGGGAGTGGGGCAAATAGTAAGCCTAGATCGAATAAGGCTTATCGTAAGAATGTCGTACAAGCGAATGGTGAGGTGTTAGCAACCCAACCAAAAAAGCCTACACCAAAAGCTCCTCAACTAAATACAACTGGACCAAAGGCCAAACAGAAAACTAAAGCAAAATATAAGGATTCTAAGGAGCAAGTGAAAACGCAGAAGGCAACGCCTAAGAAGCAGTAGAAGGTAGCATTGCTTCTCTTATGAAGAATTGTGCTATTTATCTTATTTTCCTCAATTTATTTTTACCTCATTGCTACTCTCTATAGAGAGGGGCTCCACTATTTTCAAAGGGGTTTCAGGACTATTGGCCTCTCCTCCCTCGAGGTTTAAGGAATGCTCAATCCACCTAACTGTATTAATTTCCTTGTTCGTGTTTTTCTAAAACTCATGGCTGTTTGCCCTGCCTTGCTTAAGTGTCTTTCCATTTCTTGATTACACTTGTTCATTAGCCGGTTGAGTTTCTTCATTTCCGTCTTTAGGTCGTCCCTTTTTTCTGGCAAGAGGAGAAGTACGTCGACCGCCTGTCGCGTATTCAAGAGAAGCTCTCGGGGGTGGATTATCTGAATTCGAAGGAGGTACAGGCCCAACTCCAACAAGAACGCCAAGCCCAAGAGCAGCAGGATATTAAGATACATAAGATTAGTGTTCTAAGAATACTATACTAATCCTTGCCTTTAGATGAAGACTAAGCTACTGCATTACCCCTGCACCCCAAGAGTCACTTCCACTCGAGAAAACAGCTCCTGGAAACTTGAGCTTATTCTTATCAATATAAGGGTTATCCTTTGAAGGTAGGGCATGCATGTCTTTGCCAACAAATTCATAGAAGTATCTTTGATAGGGGTCAGGTGTACCATCATCTAATAAAACAGATTCAGAAATATCGATTTCATCACTTGGGAAATAAAGCTTACTGTCTGGGTTGTGAGTTTCCTTAGGAGGATTTGTATTACCACGAAATGAATGCTGCCCCTTTTCTGCTAAGTCGCGCGATTCTTCATCAAAATCTACGCTAGCTGTAACAAATGTATTAAGACGAAACTTTGTCCAATCCATTTCACCTGATACGGAATTATATCCAGTTGTTTCAAACGTTACTGATCCCTCCATACTATTGAGTTTTGTGGTCAATAGTTGAAGAAATCCACCTGGCTCATGTGAATTTTGAAGTGTTATTAGGGTAGGAGTACAGCACTGACAGACAGTATTTGTTGAATACCCCAACGTGGCTAACCCATGAACGGTATAATGTCCACGTCCGCTTGAAGTTTTCAAGAGATTTGCAAAATCTTCGCAAATTTTATCCACATTCTTCTTCTTCCTTAATGCTTGCACGACACCCCGCTCACTGTGGACAAGGTTGGGTTTGCAAAGCCCAGCATTATTGATAAGATTTACAATTTCTTCCTCAGCTTTCTGTTTGTCCCTTCCTTGAAGGACTCGACCAGAAACAACATCAGATTTTACAGTCTTAAAGTACTGCGCATCGCTTATCCCATTAAACACACCGTCAGATGCTGAGCGGGTAAGCGGGCGCCTTGGTAACCCTTCAAAATTTAATGGAACTTCCAAAAATCGTTGTCCTTCATTGGGTGACGCTTGGTTTGGTTTCAAAGATACGACAAAAAAAAGCTGAGGGACGAACACATTTTCAGACCCACGTTTACGATACCTCTCCAAGAATCTACCGACACCTTTTAATCGCCCTAAGGATTCTTGAATATCTAATTCAGCGCGATTAGGACGGGGTGGGCCAAAGACAACTTTCTTAGTATCTGGGTGGGGATAAACTTTTGTATACTTTGCTTGAGCGCGTATATAGGCGTTCTTAAGCTGCTCTAATAAATAGCTTTCCCTATTAAAGGACTGAAATAGGGGCAAGACAGGAACTGAAGCAGGGGAATCCTTTATACTTGAATTTTTTGGGGAGTTTTTAAAAACTTTACGGTAAGTAGTGTACACTGACCACTCTATCAGTGCAGCAAGCCAATTTTTCCCTTTGTTATAGCGCTCATATTTCATTCGAATGTTTTTCAATGGATCAGCAAAATCATGATGATTGAAAGTAAAAAGATCCCGAATATTCTTTAGCAGACCGTTTCTAACGTCAGTTGCCCTCTTCCCTTCAAGCAAATCTGTTAGGGTCCTGATATAAGTTTTTTGAAGAAACTGCGGGTCATCAAACTCATATTGCTCCCAATCATAATCAAACCAAAGCCCGCCGAGGATATTGCTAAGAAGCTCCTCCGGAACGTTCAAGTTTTTGTAAACGCGAGTTGCAAATTCAGAGGAGGCTCTTAAAGTTCCCTCAATTGTTTCATTTAAAAGCCAGCTGTAGGTGTACTTTCCCCCAGCAATACAGTGTTCCTTCAAAAAGATCTGAATTGCATCAACGTCGATTGTTTTTTCAGTAAAGTCATCCATCGATTCAACTGAGATGCCTAAAGTATTTTCAAGTTGGGAAATTTGCCACTTATGGTAGGCTTCTTCTTCTCTTTCTGGATTATCGTCATAGTAAGTAGTAGAATCATCATTCTGATCCACTTCGTGGTTCCTCTTTCCTGAAGAGCTGCTCTGAGAGTCATCGTCATTTTCACTTTCTGCTGAGCCATAATCATAAGATCTCTCGTCATCAGAGCTATTCTCACAATTTTCATCCATGTCGCTATTCTGCTGGGGGTAACAGTAATCTATGTAACTTTGATGACTTATGATATGCTCATGAATCCACTCAAAGATTCTGCTTCTTTCAATAGAGATTACACTCTTAAAAACGCGATCAAAGAATGCTTTTTCAGTTTTAATCGCACCTATAAGATTGCGAATCGTAGAAGTTAGCTCTCGATCAGCTAGCTCATCAAAAATTTGAACTACGGATTCATAGTGTTTTGCATTTTGCCAAGAAAAAGCGTCCTCTGCTGCTTGAGATGATAGTGGTGCCCCATTTGGAACAGTTTCATTTTGCGAAAGGGAGTGTTGCCTCGTTGCAGCAGCTGTGCTCGAACGTCTACCTCTTTCTGTACTATCTAATGCCTGCAAGGTTGCACAAGAAAATATTGCAATAATGACTGTATGCGCCCCAGCTTTCAGTACTGTAAGTAACATGTTTTTCCAAAAGATTTTTGTTCTTCTAATCATCTCAATCTCCTTAACTAACTTTTTCAAAGGTGATATATCACCCCTCAATTCAATGTATATTCATCCATTCTACTAATTTTACTAACTTAGCTTCCGTAATTCGTGTCGCTGTGTTTATAACATTTTCTTGTCCATAAGTGTGCACTCCACAACAATATGAGCCACTTCTCAATTTGGTCCAAGCACTCCCACCACTCTCTCCACCATTGGTATCGATAGTATATGTGAATTGATTGGTGTATATAGATTCAACATTACCTGACATGGTACACATCTTATTTCCTCCTCTGTCGCGAGGATATCCGGTTACATTAATGGGTAGCTTTTGCAAGCAATTATCTGTAGGTGCCATTATCCCGTACCAACCTGTTTCCTTGCCTATATCACTATCCAATACAAGCAAGGCTATATCCCATTCAGGATTTTGATGTTTATACCATTCCTCGGTAATAAAAACGTGAGTGACATTCGCAGTTCCAAAGGGGCGAGAGGCTCCATTTTGACCAGGCGTAAATGTCATCGTTTTTGCCCACCCATTATTTTTATCAAACACGCAATGTCCAGCTGTTACAACATGGTGAGGGTGAACAAGTGTACCGCTACCTATATAATTATCATCAGGAAAAGACATTTCGAGATGGCCGTGAGGCCTCCACTGAACATCCGTAGTTTTGGCTACTGTTTTACGATCATCGGTTCCAATAATAGCCCCAATGCCTCTTGATGCAGGCAAAATTAAATGAGAATCCGTTATCATATAATCCGGACTCGAGGTGACTTTTACAGGAGTATGATCAAGTTTGAAAATAGGACGCTGATCAGATATCTTTTTTTGGATCGTTCTTGTTGTAACAGCTCTTTCTCCTTCTATAAGTTGATCACTGTAATCATCACCGCCCCATGACCAACAACAGCATTGAGCTGTCTGTATATTTGAGATGAAGAAAATCATTCCCCCAAAGAAAAAAAACATATTACGTATTTTCATTTTCAACCTCCTATTTAGTTTGATACCCAACTTTCAAACTATATAAGGGGGCATACTTGATTTTTCATCCGTAAAGCATACGTAAGTATGAAATTTTCTTTCAAATGGACAAGATGAGAACTATGGATATTTAATAGAAATTATAAGTTTTTGATTTATTACGAAGGTCTTTTATACCAGATCTAATTTGTTTGCAAACCAAGCTGAGCATAATGATAAACCGTCGTTTTGCCCTGAAATTTTACCTCATGTGAATAAATCCTTTCAACCTTTACAGGCAAGGGGTATTTGAAATGAGGTCCTGCGGTTACAAATGTATGAAATTCTCCATTTTCACCGCACGGATCGATAAGAGCAGGAAGGTCGACGAGAAATTGGGCGTCAAACTGCCGGCCTACGAAGCTGGCATCCAGAAAATCTCCATTGACGCAGACAACAATCGCTCTATAACCCAAATTGATAAACGATTGAGTTAAAGAAGTTCGTGCCTTTCCCCATAAGGGAAGATGAGGCGTCAAATCAGCTTCGAAACAAACCTTTTCTTCCCATTCGCGATTCGGTTGAATATCAATATCGCCGAAAATTCCGTGAGTAACTCCATCTTTAGAGAACTGCTTTAGTTCGGAAATGATAACACTTTCGTAGTTTTTCCATTCCGCCTTTGCCATCTTAAGAGGAATAGCAAGTGAAGAAGCTTGTAGCTCTAAAATCGCCGGCGAAATGGCATGAGAACGTGATCGTTCTCCAGTTTCGTCCATCATTGCCAAAAGAGCCCGTATTTTAAATTTACCTGCGAGCGCCTCATGTAGGGCTAGCATGGAGTCTTTACCGCCCGACCAGGAAACAACACCTTGAGAAGGCGTAATTTCATTTGCATCGATAACTGCATCGGCTTTTATTATTTGCGCTGAACTACTCACACTTGGTTGACCGCTAACGGGACCAAGCTCGGCCTCTTCCATAGAATTCGCTTCAGAGCATCCCATTCTTAGAGTTAGTACTATAAGAAACAAAATAGATGATTTTGTAAGGATTTTATTCATGGGTCAGTCCATCTTCTCTAAGCGGGTTGTTCCTTTTGCTTTTTGAGTTACAAGAGCATCTGCTAAATGAATCATCCCTCTTTCCTAATTCTTATTGGATGGTTAGGCAGATTTTAGCACATTACCTAGCCAAAGGCCTCATCTTTTTGCAGAGGTTTCAAACAGTATTCAAGAATATCTAACTCCCATCTATTTCAATGAAACTCGTTAACTGAGAGCAATCCTCAGCATGAATAATAGGGATACTTCCTCTTGAGAAACGGAATTGAGAGTCTTGAATCCCTCCAAACCGTTTGTAGGGTTTTCCAACTCCATACACTCCAGGCTATCTGAAGAGTACAAGTCCTTTAGTTATAGATAGAAGCCCTCATATATTACTGTGAAAAATACTCTTAAGCAGCAGGGCAGGGCAACATTCTTTTTGATATTGCTACTGTAATTACATTCTTTGCAATGAGTGGAAACCAAGAGGATTTTTTTCTAGAACGCTACTTTGGAAAAAAACCCACAGATGATCAGCGTTTACAATTAGACCTTATGAAGCAAGTTGTCCTAAGCTATTATGGCACAGCCTATCTGATGGTTGCAAAAATTGGACTTCATTTGCCTCCAGCCTCACAAGATATTCAATCGTTACCAGAAGCAGCTCTCTTTTTAAGAAACTACATACAAAACTCTTCTTCGTCGGCTTCTTCCAAAAATATTCAAGAATTTGGTTTGGTTTTATTAAATCAGGCCCAAAAGAATGCAAAGACGAGACTGCTCAGCAATTTTTTCGATTAATTATCAATATCAGCTTATCAATCACTCAAGTCTGCTCCTCACAATTAAAAAAAGGAAACCCCCTCTGAATATACGTCCAGAGGGGGTTTAGAGTTACTATTTTATAATCTTCCTTCCTTTCTGAGTCCTGTTTCAAACATCTTCTGAAGCTCAAGGTCTGTCGATCCAACAACTTCAGAGGAAAATACGGCGCCTCTCCCATCAGCAAAGTCATGACCATAATGGAAATGAGCCACTCGAGATGTGAGATAATTTACCCCCAGGTGTAAGGCCGCTTTTGGCGCAGCAATAAAGGGTTGTACGATGCGTTTTAACGCTCCCTTACTGAGTGACCAAAGGAACTTTGGAACTTTCCAAAATCCCGTTGATTTATCAATCTCATCCCTTACCTCTTTGACAAGTGACTTTAGATCTATCGCTTGTTTTAAAGCTTTGACTTGATCCGTTTTATACGCTTCAATAACAGCCTTTTGGTTCATCCAATAATGGACATCCAACCCTTTTTCTTTGATTCTTCTCATAGCATCAGAAGAAGTATCAAGAAGCAGATACCCTGAATCCTTATAGTTAAGAGTCTCCTTTAAGAATGGATATACAGATGGTAAAAGCCATTTTGTCGGACTCTTTCCAAGGGCAACAGGAACAGGATCTCCATGCAGGTTTTGACGAATGATACATTCCTCGCCAACAACAGCGTGTAAAGTATCAACGTAAGCTTTGTTTCCAACACGTGGTGCTGATAAAAAGTATCCATAGAATCTTGGATCTTTATGGTTATCAAATCCAAGACCAAAGAGGTCTGCGCCATGGTTTACTGCCATATCATAAAGCGCTAAATTACCTAAAGCTGCTCCTTGACTATGACCTGTAAACACAATGCGAAGATTTTCCCTTTCTTCTTGGGTTACTTCCTTTTTTGCTAAAAAGCGAGTGATGATTTCAAGAAGATCTTCTTGAGTAGTAACATATTTATGAGCAAATCCTTTATGGACACTTCCTGCCATGTCCAATGCATGAAGGCTATCACCAGCTGCAGTTTTGCTTTTAATGGCTCTTGGGTTAATGATTGGAACATTTATGTTGGTTGTCCACCCAGCCCCGACGCCGTCATCTATGGTAGATGTTCCATGATAAACTACGGCTATCAACCTCTTAAGTTTATTGTAGTAAACAAGGCCTGAAAGGTCACCAAAGTAGCTGCTCATACCTTCTAACCCAGTCATTCCGGCTATCAGCTTCCACCCTTGCTCTTCTAACTCAACCATCTTGAGATCAGAGAGAGCAACGTGGCCTTTTACCATAGAATAACTTAATTCATTCAGGGCAAGCAGGTCTTTGTTGATTTCCCCTAGAAAAGGAGTAAGAGAGAACGTCCCATCTGACTTTTTCCCAATGAATGGAAGATGGCGGTTCTGAACATTGTCGATGACCTGTAAGGGAAGCTCTCTTACAAGTGTGCTAGGAAGACTCCGTGTCTGAGATAGCTGTGCCCTTTCTTCGTTAGGGTTAAAATACTCCTCGAACACTGTTGCAGGGGAGCGAGGGTCTCTAGCCATACTAGGACCTGACAATTCTGAATAAAGTGTCAGGACAAAATATGATAACTTTCTAATCTGATTGTTATGAAGTGTAAACATGATAGTCTCCTATTGTTAAGTATTGTTTTCAAGAACCTGGATTAGGCTGTCACCTGACCTAGGTCCGCTTAAGAAACCCCTTTTGAGCTTCTTAATTTTGTTAGTTTTTGGAGTTCTGCTTTTTGGCCATGCATCCTGAACTAACACCTACAGGTTATGGGGAAAAGCGAGGCATACCCATCCTGAGAAAGGCTGTAATCATGCTTTCTAAGGAGAAATTACTTAGATTTATTTAGGGTAAGATACGCCTAGATTAAATGGTGTGATTCGTTCAGATTGGTGAAAAGAAGAATAGGTAAGTGGGTCCACCTATGAAACGCTTTAAAGCGAAGACACCATTAGAGGTTCTTACTTTTAATCATCGCAATTTGAAAAATATTAAGGGTGTAAAGTTTACCCCAAGAGAAATAGATGTCGTTGCGTGCTTGCTGAGTGGCAAAGGGACAAAGACTGTAGCCAAATTTTTATCAATAGAAGATAAAACGGTTGAAACTCATAAATATAATAGAATGCGAAAACTGGAGTGTAACTCCAAAGAAGGCATTGTAGATTTCTTAGAAAAGTCTGATAAATTTTCTCTCCTAAAAAGTCACTATTTGGCACTATTAGTTCAGTCAGTCTTTAAGAAATATCTCTTACAGATATTTAATATGAAAAGTAAGAAGGCCCTCGTTTGTTCCTTGGTTTTTGGAGAAAAGGGAGAGGATAAAGTTCTGGGGAGTCAAATTATAGATGACCTTGAGCTTGTTGGTGTTCAAGCCACTATCATTCGAAGGCAAGAGCATAGAAGTTTTAAACACCTCCTTCATCACATCAATTCCAAGGAAATAGATTGTGTTATTTATTTTGCATCAGAATTTTTTTCAGGCGTCAAATTAAATGCTATTTAATAGGCCTTGTGTTGCTTAGCTGTCAGGTTAAATAACAATAAAAAATTCTTTGACCCCCAAAAATTATAAAGTGTTGTCCATGTATAACTGTCTATGAATAAATTCATGAGGCGATCGGGGTAAATGGTTGCTTCTTCTTTGCGTTGGTCTTTATACCTTAGTCATGCTTTGTTCCTCTGTCTTTATCCATTACAAACGTTGATTTTGCTTTGCATATCCATGTGTTTACATGGGCTCCTTTACAGGATATATTATGAAAATTCAAACATACCGCACTAGAAGGTACACTGATGACGATATTTAGAATATTTCTTACTTTTTTAGTATTTTCTTTGTTTCATTCAGAAATTCTTTCCTCAGAGAGACCTTTTCAAGAAGAAGACCTAGAAGCTTCAACTCAACCGCAGCTCCGGCGTGAGGCATCCACTCTAAATTCAGACGATACCTCTAATTATTTTGATGCGAGCAATAGAGCTAAACGTTCTAAAATTGATGTTCCCTTGTTACGTCAGCTAAAAAGAAAAGATAAGGAAGTTGCTCCCACAAGGACTAGTCCCAGAAAGAAACCAACTTCTACAAGTGTAGTTCCTACTCCAATCGTTCCAAAATCAAAACCGGTTGATATGTTTTACACGCGCTTTTGCGAAGTTATGAAAAAGGGCCCTCATGCCATTGTACCTATTGAAGAAATCACTGCTCAAGATGAAGACAGAGAAGGAAGCCGAAAATGGGTTAAGTCTTTTGACCTGGACCCTCCCTCTCACTGGCATAAGGATAGTTCTAAGGTAATTAGAGCGATGAGAAGTACTAACAATACTAATCAATACCTACCTGCTGATACGAATTTTGCTATGGCTCGCTTAACCTTTACTCTGACTGAAGGTGCTCCAGTAGAGATAGATATTCCCTTTTTTTTCGTTAGCGGCTGGCCTGCTAATAGTAATAAAAACCCCATCCTAAATTTCTCAAAAAAACTTTCTGGGGGGGGGTTAAGTAAAACACTAGAGCCATTTAAAAACTATGGCTTAAGATTCATCACTATGACATATCAAGGAAATGAAGAAAAAACCATCCGAGGCAGGGAATATAATCCCTTTAGGAAAGAGTTAAGTGATCTAATGCAAAAGGAGCTTTTAGATCCGACTAGATTAATCTCAGAAGCCCGCCTGAAAACTCATATTAACATGTTTAGCGGTGAAGATAATAATATTCTCGCCAAATTATACTTTCACAGTGAACAATCTATCTGGCCTTGCGTCAAAGAAGAAATTGATAAGTTTAGAGCAAATCAAAAGAAGAAATCGATAGCGGATATTAGAAATCATCTTACAAAAGATCAAACTGACCCTATAGTTTCGGTTTTTTTGGATGTTTGCACTTTTTATGACGTGTGTTGGTGTTGTGGAGATACACTCACAAGCTGTTCACACACACTTGATTTAGGAGCTAAAGTCTTCGTTCGTGCTTCGGGTTGTGAAGCTTATTATGATCAGCCCTTATCTAAAGAAGCAGGTCCTTTGAGACAACAGCGGGAACAATTTAGTGGATTTAGAGATGGAAAAGCCTATGAACTGCTTCCAACCTTTAAACCCTATATCGCTCATGCAGCCGAGGAGGACTTATTATAAAGAACGTACTTTTCTTTAACTCTTTACGGGCATTTTGCGTTTGCGTACTATTTTACGCCTGCTCTTGGGCATCTGAGCCTACTGAAGGGCAAGGTTCTTATCAAGCTGGATTAAGGGGCCTCCAACTCTATCAAGAAGGACAATATTCCCAATCAGTGCCCTTACTGCAAAAGGCCCTTAACGGTGGTGAATTAACTTTTTCATTAACCTACGCTGATATTTGTCGTCGCAACTTGGATGGTGGAAATCATACAATTGCTGAAGCAGCAGAATGGTATATAAAGGGTGCAGAAGCCGGGGATGGTGATGCAATCTCCTATCTTAAGACCCTGCCAACAATTCAACCGGACAGTCTACCAGCAAGCAAAGTCTCTGAACTCACTAAAATTTGGACTGCAGAAGAACTCATCTTCAATGCCAATAGAGGCTTTGAGCTTTACAAATCTGGAGATTTTGTTAGCGCTGCAAAGTATTTGAAGAAAGCCTCCTTGGGATATCATCCTCTGGCACAAGAATTATACGCTGATATTTGTTTACGTGAATTAGATGAAAAACCCCATACGTTAAAAGAGGCTGCTATGTGGTATCTTCTCTCTGCACTAGGAGGAGACCCTCAATCACATTCATATCTTATGAGCATCGTTCCAAGCATTTTCAATGATCAGGATCCTGACAGACAGATGGAATGTATCGTTCGAAAATGGGTTTATGATCTTACTATTGGAAAGATAACGCCTGTTCTCCCAAAGGACATCAATAACTTTTTGGTATTTGAATTTGGACGTAATATTAATAAGACAACTGCCCAAAAGCTTCCTTACTTCTTTGACAAGTTTGTTAATGCTCTCCTTTGTAGTACTGGAGAACTACCACAGACTGTTGTTGAGGAATTTGATGCCAATGCTATGGATTTATCCCCACGGTTAGAAGCTTCAGGCTATCATCCAACTTGCAAGATGGAATATGAAGCGTTAGAGGGGAGACACCTTATAAGACACAGTGTTTCCTGCTTTACTTTTGGCCCCGTATATTTTTCCTACTTCAAAACATTAGACTCTATTGAAGACGGCTTTATCCCAAAGCCAGCTAAGGCTCCAAAAATTGGGGTGGTTTATGAATTTATTTTGAGATCAGTACAGGAAGCCACGAAGAATAGGAATGCAGCCTCTCTTACAAACTTATCACATCAAGAGTATCCGTGGCTTCTGGCAGGTTTCAAATTCTGGAGAGAAAAATACACTCGTCAAGAATTTCCTCTACAAGGTCATAGCGAGCAAGAGATTCTTCAACAGCTCACCGAAATGAAGGAACCGTTTGAGGAAGATGACATAGCTGCATTTCTTAAGCTGCTTGAAGATGATAATATATGGCCCAATGACATAGATCACCCGGTTACAAAAGAGTTTGATGAAAACGTCAGGAGGTTTTTTTCATGTCACATTTCTATGAGTTGCCCCTTAGTTCAGGAAATGCAGCGCCACTTCTTTGAAAGTCTGATATCACATACCCTGGATTGCACAAAAAAGACAGATTTAGAAATTCTCCAAACATCACTTCTTATGTATCATTGTGAATTTCTCGTACTCAACAATCTTGAAAGTAATTCGGGTTGTTATAAGGCCTTGTGCCAAGGCCAACGTTATTTCTATCATCTTGTAAGGCTAGATCTTCAATTCACTTCAACCTTTAATGATAGATCAACTAATGGAAAGAAGATTATCAGAATAGTTCACAAAATAACTAAAAGAGGTTTCGATGTGACTCAAAGGAAAGCAGAGTAGATAAGCTCGTATACTCCTTTTCCGTACTATTAAATCTTCTCCTTACAAGCCGTCTCGAAACCCTCACCAACCCATGAATTTTAAATGCACCCTTCGCAAACGGACAATCCCATGGTTGACAGGCTCGGATAGCAAAAATGCAGGAATTAGGGAGTGTATGAGAATAATTGACTATTTCAATATAATCATAAAATTTTATAGACTTGACATCCCGGATTTAAAAGCAAAATATGCATTGTGTAAGTTAGAGTCCAGTTCTTAAACAATTAACGATCAGGAGAGCTATATGAACTTTATAAAAAATTCCATTTTATTATCGGCATTTCTTCTTTTAATGGCCCAGGAAGTATCCTCTGCCGAAGCTAAAAGGAGCAATGATGATGAATCTATTTCAAAGTCTTCATTTGGTGAAGTAAAGGTATCTAAAAGAAAAATAGATATTTCCATACCAGTTGATTCAATACCATTTGACCCTACAAGAACTCAACTTTATAG
The DNA here is from genome assembly GCA_019746225.1 of Alphaproteobacteria bacterium. Classification (NCBI taxonomy): domain Bacteria; kingdom Pseudomonadati; phylum Pseudomonadota; class Alphaproteobacteria; species Alphaproteobacteria bacterium. The sequence continues at coordinate 34,696 of JAIESE010000009.1, forward strand.
CAGAAATGAGTTGTATGGTGAAGCATTTGGCGTAATGGATAAAACGCCACTTCCTTATGAACAGACAAAAGATTCTGATATATACACAAATTTTGTTAAGAATTATCCTACCCCCGTTGAACTGGCTCTTTCGCAACGTTTACATGACCATGCAATCACAACGGCATTAGACCTATACCTTAGCAAGTTTGATGAGCGTAAAATAGTGGGGATTATGGGAGGACACAGCGTAGCAAAGAGAGATACTGAACATTTTACCAATACAGCAAAACTTGCATACAGATTAGCGAACGAAGGATATATCATCATTACTGGCGGTGGACCGGGAGCTATGGAAGCGGCTCACTTGGGTACATGGTTTAGAGGAAGACCATTGAGTGATTTAGAGGCTGCTATTGCTATCCTTAGGGAAGTTCCTGAATTTGAAGATAATCCAGAGTCTAAAACTCGATGGTTAAGTAAAGCGCATGAGGTAATTGCAAAATACCCTAGGCTACTAAAGGATGACGCATACCCAGATGTAGGCATTCCTACGTGGTTTTACGGACACGAACCCTCCGCTCCGTTTGCTTCGTACATTGCAAAATATTTTCAAAATAGTGTAAGAGAAGAAGGCATATTAACATTGGCCAGAGGTGGAATTGTTTATGCTCCGGGAAGTGCTGGGACGATACAAGAAATCTTTCAAGATGCGGGTCAAAATTATTATGCTAAATCATCCAATCCTAGAAATAAGTTCGCCAGTCCTATGATATTTTTTGGACAGAACTATTGGCAGAATACGCGAGTGAACGTTCCTGCTAATTATCGTACCGTCGGCACAGATGTGTATAAAACCTTAAAAGATCTTGCCAGGCCGTATGAAAAGTTGGTGCAAATTACGGATGATATAGACAAAGTAGTTGAATATTTAAAGGATTTTTATAAATAACAATCATTTGAATGTTGCCTAGGTAGTATCCAAAATGGCAACGTGGGGTAGGGAAGGGTAGTCAGGAAAGTGCCAAACAGACAAGCACATTTCCAACTACCCACCTCTCTTTACTTTTGATGACTCTTTCCGTGTCCATATTTTCCGAATTTGGCTTTCTGCTTCTTTTGTTGTGGTTGTGGGAGTAAAGGTTGAGAGAAGTGCCTTTAAATCTAAAAGTTGATGTTCATAAAGGGATCCTCTCAAGTTGCACAAATTCAGATTTTACATCTGGAGTTGTATCATGGAAATTTAATTAAAAAATGTGATTGTAACAGTCTGTCAGACATCCTGCTGTCGTTATCCTTTCAAGAAATATCGTATATTTTGACTCATCCAGCTGAATGTAGAATCCATAATATGGATCAGGAGGAAGAGGTGGAAAGGAGCCTTGCCTATCTTAGAAAGCATGCTTAAGCACTAGGAAACACTGGGTTGATAGTCGTCACTAGTATCTTTTAGACATGTTGTCGCAAGTTTAAGTAAGAGGCTTGTATCTACAAAGATAGGGGTATAATTATCATTTATCGATTGGCTTAGGAATTAGACCAATTGCAACATTACCGGAAATATGGAGAGTTTGATGGGTTTTTGTAAGAGTTTAATGGTTATTTCTTTGCTTTGTCTCTCAAATATCGCATTATCGGCTGAATTTGAAGGTGATTCAAAATCCCTTTCTGGCTCTCCTCCTTCATTCGCTCCTTTAACAAAACCCTATTCAATTCTCTTAATTGAAGAAGGTGAAAATAGCTTAGGAATTTATAACTCAGAGACAAGAAAAGAGATCGGACGTATAAAACTCAACTTTTATCCCCATGAGATAGAAGTATCAGATGATATGAAACGGGCTTATGTTTCTAACTTTGGCATTAGAGATTATGATGCCAAAATAGGATACCCTGGCAATAGTGTATCTATAATAGATCTTGAAAAATTTTGTGAAATTGGCCGGTTCTATACAACTCTTAATGGGAGAAATTATTGGGGCCCCCATGGTTTGAAATTGCATCCAGATGGCAAGCGCATATTTGTAAATGTTGAGTGCGTAAATGGTCGCTATCCTACTTCAAATGCCCCACAAGAATCAATGATTCTTATTTTTAATTTAGATGAGAATGTGGCACAAGGGTTGTTGCCCCCACCTCTCGACTCAGACTCCAAAGTAGTTTCATATCAAGTAATGCCTGGAACACACAATTTTCTATTTGCTCCACATGGAACTGATTACCAGAACACTGATTATAGGGAAATATGGTATTATTCTGGTTCTAACGGTGTTTCACGTATCAACTCAGAAACAGGCGCATTAATAAGACATTATCCCACAAATGCACAAAATACAAAACATAAAGGAACAACTTTTAATGGCGCAGTGAGAGGCCTATCGTTTAATGCAGAGGGGACACGATTGTTAGTATCTGCAAAAAACGAAATTTCAATTATCGACGTTAAAGTCGGGAGCAATACTTATGGTGAGATAATCCAACAAATTGGAAATTTAGGAGTTGGACAGCTATTTTATTCAAAGTTCGTTCCTGGTAAAAACCTAGTTTTAGCTCCTGCAGCACGAGAGAGTCAGGTCCTAGTTATAGATATAAGTCCTCAAATCAGTGATGAGAAACGGGTTGTGAAACGATTTATAACGGGTGTAGATCCTCTTCAAGTAATGATATCACCGTTTTTGGATGAACAGAAAGCCTTTGTAACTAATGCAGATAGCTCCTGGGTATCTGAAATCGATTTGGAGGGGATGCAGCTGAGTTCTAAGAGAATCCCTACAAAAGGGGGAGCAAATGGTATAGCTTTTTCAAATTACCTTCCAAGTCCCCCAGCGCATCCGATTAAAATTGGGGTGTGTTTACCTTTTACAGGCCAATATGCTGCAGAAGGAAGAGAATGTTTTTTAGGAATCCAATTTTGGCAAGAAACGATCAATAATGCTGGTGGGATTGTCGTTGGGAAAGACAGATATCAAGTAGAAATATGTCACGAAGATACGGCCTCAAGTATCGACGAAAAGACTCTAGAACAGCTCATTAGAGATTTTGTAAGAAGAAATTCAAGTTTACAGACAAATCAAGGTATTGTGGCGATGTTTGGGACTTACCCTTCATATGCAAATTTGCCTATCGCAAGAACTTTGAATCAATGGGATATCCCATTGATTACTTCTACAGGAAGGGATCCAGCTCTTTTTAATGCTGGGCTACAAAATCTTTTTGGAATTTCACCAGTAAAGCACATAGCTGATTTAACAGGCACATTCCAAACAATCTATCGCCATACACACCCTAAACCTATTACAGCTATGATTTTAGCGTGTAAAGAGTGTGATTCTCAAGAAGAAGCTAAGGCACTCGCAAAATATATTTCGAGAAACGGTGTTAAAGTACTTTCTCCTTTCAACTTAGGCACACTCGAGGAGCCCCCAATTATTTCTTTTACACATTGCTTGGCCTATCAGGAGTCAAGAGAACTAAAGGAGCTAAGTGAATTAATGGAGAGCCTTAACAAAGAAGCGCAGCAAAATTGCCAATATTACCCCGATCTTCTTTTCGTTTCTGGGCATAGAAAAGAATCAGCAGCTATTATTGACGCCTGCAACAAACTAGAATTTACTTATGGAACGCTCGCTCTCAATGTAGGAATAACAAGTCATCATTTTCTTGTTCAAGTTCCCTCTGCCGTTGAAAATATACTCGGAAGTGTTTGTTGGTCAGATGGTTGTTTCGAGTTTGCCAAGGATCGTTTTGTTGGTTCCACAGACTTTCAAAGATTGTTCTATGAAAGATATAGCGAAGACCCCTCAGAACTTGTTGCTGGATTTGCAGCTTCAGGTATTGTTGTAGAAGAGGGCCTCAAAAAATGTAAGACCCATAAGGGAGTAGTCGACTTTTCCGGACAAATTTTACTGGGAGCTATCCGCCCACTAGATCTAATGACATTTTATGGTCCAATTACATTTGATTTTAACACTGGGGCTAACACGGCAAAACAAATCATTACCGTACAACTAAAAACTGTAAACTCTAAGTTAAAAGGAGTACCGGTTTGGCCAGTTTCAATATCTGGTAAGGAAAAGCCTACTTTGCCACTTTCAAGAATGGTTTTAAAAAAAATCTTATGAAATAAGGATTTATAAATGAAAAAAAGATTGCTGAGTATATTCTTTTGGGGATTGTTATTTTCGTATCATTTTGTGAATTGTTCAGATACATGTGCTATGGAAGGAATTGTTACAAAGCATTTAATTAGACAAACCCCAGTATTAAGACAACTCACGAGAATTGCTCATAAGGATCAACTTCATAAAAGAGAAATAAAACACATAAAAGTTATTGGTGGAGGTATAGCAGGGCTTACAGCTGCCTATGAGTTAAACAAACTCGGTCATAAGGTAGAAATTATCGAAGCTTCAAGACGCGTGGGAGGAAGAATTTGGACTCATGCTTTCGAATCAACGGGGCAATATGGGGAGTTGGGTGCCATGCGGATTCCTGCAAGTCATGATTATGCACTGCATTATATTGGCGTTGCGGGTCTTATAGACAGTCTTCGGCCCTTTATTACAGCTCATCAAAATACAAATTGTTTCTATCATTTAAGAGGAAAAGCATGCCGAATGCGAGATGCAACAAGCTTTATAAATGAAACATATCATTTATCACCATATGAGCAAGAGCTTTTGTCCAAATTTCCTCCGCCGGAGATTTTGCGTCAGCATATATCAAGCGCCATTCAATTAGTCAAAACTGCGGGAAAGAATACTAATGGTGACCCCGAAAGTGAGGAAAATTGGGGGGGATTATTAGGAACAACTTTTTTGAGTGACCATGCACTTGAACTTGAGGGGCTCTCTCTTGGAGAGTTTTTAAAACGTCGTATGGAAAGTCCAAGTGCAAAAGAGTTAGTTGGGGTTACAACTGGATTAGAGTTGTGGTGGGACAAAGCTGTATCTATGTTTCTTCGTGAGGGAATTACTGAAACAGGCGATGGACTACAAGAAATTGTGGGTGGGTTTAGCAGATTGCCAAATGCCCTTTCTGACTTGCTAAGAAGTAAGGTGAATATGCGGTTAAATACAGAAGTAGTCTCACTTGAATTACTAGCTGATCCTAAACATAAAGTATTAATAAGAACTCGACCCACAAACCCAACAAAATGGGATTCTCCTCCGACAAATGAGAAAGTAACGGAAGAGACGGCTGATTATGTTATTTGTACTATCCCCTTTAGTGTTCTTAGAATGATGGATATTAAGGGTTTAAGTCCCATGAAAATGGAAGCTATACGCAATCTTAGTTATGCATCTTCATCAAAAGTACTCCTCCATTTTCAGCATAGATTTTGGGAGGATGGGTCTGCAGAAGAGCGTATTCTTGGTGGAGCCTCAATGAGTGATCAGATTACTCGCTGCACCTATTATCCTTCAGACCATGCTGTGCAGACATCAACAAAAAAAAGATCAAGAGCACACAACAGCATCTACACAGTCTCAGAACCTTTAAACATAACTCATAAACATGATCGAAATTTCAAGGCGTCTAACCCAGGAGTCCTATTAGGGAGCTATAATTGGGGACAAGATGCTATTAGACTCGGTGCTCTTCCACCCGATGAACGTGCAGAAGTCGTCATAAAGGAACTCGAAAAAATTCATCCAGAAATTCGTCAGCACATTCATCCAAGAGAACCCCACATGGCAATGTTTTGGGATTCATATCGTTGGAGTCGGGGAGCATTTTGTGGTATGCGTGCCAATGATATGAGAGAATATCATCATATTTCTAAGCAACGTGAAGGTAATTTATTCTTTGCCGGGGAGCACTGTTCTCTAGATTCAGGTTGGATTCAAGGTGCTATTAAGTCTGCCCTAGATGTAGTTGAAAAATTGTCAGAGAAATAAATTTCTTCTAACGTTGAATTTCGTGTTCTAACTTTTCTAACTTAGACTGAAACCTTACCAGATGTCTAGATTCCTTAGAATAGTGAGTTTTTAGGATTTGAAGGGATTGGCGTAAAAAATTTATAGCTTCTTTAATGTTATTTTGAGAATTTTGGTTTTTACCCTCTGTTTTATCATTTTGAGCTTTTTTTACATGTAGGTCTGAAAGCCTTTCTAAGGTGGTATAATACTCAGGATGGCTTTTTGATTGGAGTATCAACGAAGCATTTTTTAAGTGCTCTTCTGCTAAAACCACATCTCCTTCAAGTAGGTTCACCTCAGCGAGATTGGTTAAGCCCCATGCTATATCAAAGTGCTCAGATCCATAGTTCTTTTTGCAAATTTCTATGCTTCTTTCAATAACGCTCTTGGCCTTTTCATACTCTTTAAGGGCCTTATAAACCCCTCCGAGGTGTCTTAACGCACGCGCAAGCTCAATGTGCTTATCAAAAAAGTATTCCTTATAAACAGTTAGACTTTTTTCAAGGAGATCTTTAGCTTTTATTTGGTCTCCAAGTTCATGATAGATAATACCTAAATGTGCAGAAACCCATGCAATCCTAATGTGATTATCAGAGCAGTAATTTCGATAAGAGGTAAGACTCTTTTCCAGCATGTCTTTTGCCTTAAGGTAATCTCCAAGCTCTATGTGGACAGTTGCCAAAGTTGCCAAAGCCCAAGAAATTTTAGTATGCTCTGCTGGTAGATGCTGTTTATATAGTTCAAGGCTTTGTTCAATTAAATCCTTTGCCTTTCCATAATTACCGAGGTCTCTGTAAACAATTCCAATTTGAGCCAATATCCAAGCAACCTTAATATGGTTCTCAGATAAATGCTCTTGGTAGATAGAGAGACTTTCTTCGAGTGATAGCCTTGCTTTTTCATAGTTACCTAGGATTCTGTATGTAGTGCCTAAATACCCCAAAGTTCTTGCAATAACAGAAAAGTTTTCAACAGCACTTTTGTTGAGAATTGCAAGGTTTTGTTCGAGAAAAGTTTTTGCTTTTGCATAGTTGCCTAAATAGAAATATAAAGCTCCTAATGCACACCGGGCTGCTGCCTGAGAAGAAATTGGTAACAATTCAGAGTGTGTTAAAAACACCTCACAATGACTTTTCATTTTTAAAAGCTCATCTTCATCTATTGCTTTGGCCAAATAATTTTCTAAGGCAATCCCAATTTTTCCTAGAATTTCATCTTCTCTTTTAATATTCATGGTTTTGATTAGATACTTTAAACTTATTGCTTGTGTGCTTCTATGCACAGATATGCTAGGTATGTCATAAACTTTTGATTCATTTGTAATAAGAGAATATTGTTTTAGATGATAAATAAAATTATCAACAACTACATCGCTTTTTAAGGGAGGGTATTAACAAATAAGTGACGTCATGCTAAGATGCCTCCAAACAACTAATGGAGGTATAAAATGGAAATCGTTT
>JAIESE010000010.1 GCA_019746225.1 Alphaproteobacteria bacterium
GAGATGGAAGAGAAGACGTTTACTCTCGCTGATGAAACGCTTCTTATTGAGGTCTTGAGTGATGCCATTCTTGCCTCAATTCACGCCAATGTTCCCCAAATGTTAACCGAACATGTGGTTGCGGCTTTTGCGAGACGCCTTCTGAAAGAAACAGTTATTCGTAAAAAAGACAGAATTCTAGATATGCATGACCGGCTAAAAAGCTATGTCATTAATAGCAATAAGGCGCGTTTTTTTAATGTGCCAACTGAGCCATTGGGCGACTTTGATATTTTTCATATCGATGTATCAGCCATTAAGGATGATAAGGGAAAACTCGCGCTTGTTATGGTATCGCTTTTACCGCGCATTCTTGCAATGGCGGAAGAGACGCAAAACGATAGCCGCCCAACCTTTCTTTTCTTTGATGAGGCACATATCCAGTTTCAAATCCCACCAATTGTAACCTATGCACTTCTCTTGGTAAAAGTCGCGCGAAAGCTCGGTCTTTGGATTGTGCCGAGCACGCAGAATATCACTGATATGAATTCTGAAATGGCTATCAAAATTTTGTCACTCATTGAAACATGGATTTTATTAGGTATTGATGAGAAGGAGCTTGCTGATCTTCAAAAGTTCAAACAACCAACTGCTGAACAAATAGCGCTTATTCGAGACATTGATTCACAAAAAGGATTATATGCCGAGGCGGTTTTATTAGGCGCGCGTTACCAGGGACTTTTTCGCGTTATCCCACCGCGCTATTTTTTGGCCCTTTTATTAAATGAAAAGAAAGAAAAAGCACAGCGCCAGGCTTTAGAGGAGGAACACGATGTATTAAAGGCTGCTGAGATTATAGCCCATCGCCTTGAAAACAAAGAGCAGAGTAAACATGAAAGTGAGTGCTTTTATGATGATTAACTCTTTAAAGCCGTTTCAGAAAATTAAAGCGCTGGTAGCTAGCGGCATTTTTTGTATCTCTCTTAAAGGCTTTGCTTTAGAAAGTACAAAGCCGCCTCATCCTTTAACGACCGCGACACTAAGTGCGCGCGTTTTAAAGAAAATGCCAGCTAATAGTCATTACCGAGTCATTGGCACATGTACCTGGGCCAAAGGAGGCCTTCCTCCAAAAATTGAAGAAAGTCCTGCTGTTGAACAATATCTTCCTGATTTGGTGGTGACTGTATCGAATAATCCAGGTGAAAACCCATGGGTCGAGGCTGGCATTGCTTATGAAAATAAATTGGCACTCGAGGGATTTGAAAGGGCTTTTGCCTCTCTTATGGGCATGCCTTTTGACAATGGTAATGGCAGTGGGCAGCAGCAAGTTCTGCATCTTAATGAAGAGCGCTCGCCTGTGGTGCATGTTATCGGAAGTCCGGCGAGCTTTTATAATCTCCCAAAAATTTCTCATCAGGCAGAAACCACCTTTGGCAAACCCTATTATTCGAGTCACGCCGATGCCTACATGGATAAAACAGAAATCGCTGAAATCGCTTATATGGCGAACCCTAAACACGCGGTCTTACTAGCCAATCATGAGATTGGCACGAGTACTCACAGCTGGGGACCTGAAATTCCTCGTTTAATGCGCGTGACACAACCCTCACGATTTAGAGCTTCAGTTGTAGTTGCAATGCATGCAACCGATATCGTCACTAATGATGGCAGCACTCATGTGAGGCAATCAACGTCCAATCGTTGCGGACCAAATTGCAGCGTTGCCAATGTCATTTATGACCCTAAACAGGAGAAGGTTATCTGGCAGGAAGTCTATCCCTTAAATCGCAATATAAAACCAGGTGATGCCGTCGATTTTGGTGAGATTGATGACATGAAAGGCAATGGCAACTATGTGTTTGTCATTTGGCGAAAATATCGAGGCTGCATTCCCGAAAAGGGAAAGCTTGTTTTGGGATTGCCCAAAGTAAGCGTGAGCGAAAGAAGATAGGAATAATGATGAAAACAACCGCTTTATTAATGAGTATTATGCTGATAGCGCCCCTGCACAGCGCAATCTTTCCAACCCAATCTGATTATTATTATCAGCTGGGCGGGGCATCTGATTTATTTATTCCCCCGGTTAACAGAGAAGAAACGATCACAATAGGCGGCAATATTAATGCCGGCAGAGGGCTTAATTGCAGCCAATTTAGTCCTGTTGTCTCTATTACTAATACCTTCAAAGATTTAAAAGAGTCCGCAACCGGTATTCCAGCTACTGTAATTAACAATTTAAAAGGTTCGGTTGGTGCTTTCCCAATGTACAAATTACAGCAAGCAATGCCTGGCCTTTATAACATTTTACAAAATGCTGCAGCTGGTGCGCAAAATGAATTTGCCTTAAAAATGGCCGATTGTCAGCAGGTGAAAAAAACGCTTGAAGAGGGTAATTCTCCAATTACGAGCATGCTGTCAGTTTCTGATAGTCAAGGTTGGATAGATGCCGCAACGCGCGCTCGACATGGCGAGGCAGTTGACATTAATAAGACTGCTAAAAACATAGCAAACAAAGGCAGTGAATATGGCCTCCCATGGGTGCACCGAGGCGAGGGGAATTCCGGTGGTAAATTTCAAAAGCCAATAAAAGTGATTAATGATGTGGTTATTGCAGGTTACAACCTGATGCTAACCTCATCTCGTAATTTGGATGATACTACTGCGCCAGAGTCTAGCTTTGACAAAGAGAATGCCTTTGTTAAAACCTGGCCTAACCCCAATGCAGCGGCTCACTGGGCCGTCATGGTGCTTGGCGATATTCAGGTAAGTGCTAGAGAGGAGGGCAGTGCAAAGGATGCCAAAGTGGGGCTTGGGTTAACTACTCTTTTGCAAAGTTGCCCCAAAATTGC